>NZ_JBSFUW010000019.1:0-140876 GCF_053591995.1 Streptomyces sp. NPDC002835
GCGGGCTGTTCCCCCACCCGCCCCTTCCCGAACCGGGCTCCGCCCGGACCCGTACCGCGCTTCGCGCGGTGCCTCAAACGCCGGCCGGGCTGACTGTGTCAGCCTCGCCGGCGTTTGAGGCGCGGGGGTCCGGGGGCGGAGCCCCCGGTTACGGGAAGGTGGGGGTCCCCCCACGGCCGCCAGGCCGTAGGGGGCGGGTAGGGGAACACGCCCCGCGCAGCGGACCCGCCCCGCCGCCTACCCCCCGCCCCCGTCGAACGCTCGCGCCGACCCGTCCACCTGCGCCAGCCTCCGCAGCGCCGCCAGCATCGCGTCGCCGATGACCGTGCCGACGACCACGCCCTCCACCAGGTCGTCCAGGCCGAGCCGGCGCCCCACATGGGCCAGATCCGCCGCGGCGATCTGTTCCGCCGCGGCGGCGTAGGCGTCGAGGACCTCGGCGAACGCGCCGTGGCCGACCCGTTCCAGCGCCGCCAGCGCCTCCGCGAGCGCCTGGGCCGCCGGGTGGTCGTCGTCGACCTCCCACCCGCGGCGGGCGATCAGCTCGCGGACCTGTCTCCGGGCGGCGTCGGGCGGCTCGTCGCCCGTCTCGTACCGCGGTACGAGCGGGTCCGTCACCGCGCCCAGCACCTTGTGCACCGACCGGTCCGGGTCGTCGACGGCGAGGAGCACGTCCCTGATCGTGGAGACGGACAGCCCGCCGACCTCCAGCAGCGCGCGGACGAGCCGCAGCCTGCGCTCGTGCGCGTCGGAGTAGCTGGCCTGGTTGGGGCTGGTCAACTCCCCCGTCGGCAGCAGCCCTTCGCGTACGTAGTACTTGATCGTCGGTACCGGCACCCCGGTCCTGCGGCTCAATTCACCGATGCGCACCGCGTGTTCGTCCTTCCGCCCTTGCCATCCCGTGCCCCCATCATAGATAGTGCCGCTATCGGATAGTAGCGAGTGCCACTATCGATACTACAGCTGTCCATAATGCTGTCTCTGGGGGTACTGCCATGTCTTCGTCCTCGCCTGCACCCGTATCGGCCCCTCCCTGGACCTCCTGGCACCGGCCGCTCATGGTGTTCGCCGCCTCGATGGTGGTGCTCGCCGTGGTCACGGCGGTGGGTCTGGCCGTGGACGACCGGACCGTCGCCGGGTCACCGGCCTGGTTCAAGCCCTTCAAGTTCGCTGTGTCGTTCGCCGCGTACGCGCTCTCGCTCGCGTGGATGCTGTCGCTGCTGCCGCGCTACCGGCGCACCGGCTGGTGGGCGGGCACGGTCGTGGCGGTGACCAGCGGGATCGAGATGGTCCTGATCACCGGCCAGGCGGCGCGCGGCAGGCGCAGCCACTTCAACAACGAGACGCCGTTCGACAGTGCGCTGTTCACCGCGATGGCGGTGACCGTCGTGGCCCTGTGGGCCGGTGCGCTGGTCATCGCGGTGCTGCTGTTCCGCATCCGCCAGGCGGACCGCGCCCTGGCCTGGTCGCTGCGGGTCGGCTCGGTGCTCTCGCTGGCCGGAGCCGCGCTCGGGTTCCAGATGGCGCGGCCGACAGCGGCGCAGCGCGCCGAGGCGGAGACGGGCGTGCCGGAGGTCCTGGGCGCGCACGGGGTCGGCGTGACGGACGGCAGCGGCCCGTCGATGGCACTGACCGGGTGGGAGACGACGGGCGGTGACCTGCGGGTGCCGCACTTCGTCGGGCTGCACGCGCTGCAGATCCTCCCGTTCGTGCTGCTCGCGCTGGTGATGCTGGCCCCGCGCTTCGCCCGGCTGCGTGACGAGCGCGTCCGGCTGCGGCTGATCCTCGTCGTCTCGGGGGCGTACAGCGCGCTGTTCGTCCTCGTCACCTGGCAGGCGCTGCGCGGCCAGGCGCTGCTCTCCCCGGACGGGGTGACGCTCGGCGCCGCGGCCGCGATCCTGCTCGCCTCGGCGGCCGGCGTCTGGGCCGCGCTGCGCGGGGCGTCCTCGCCGACAGGCCCGGCGGAACGTACGGACGGGCCCGCCGCCACCGACACGCACAAGGAGTTCTCGGCATGACCGGCTTCCTCTTCGAACTCTCCTTCTGGCTGGTCGCCCCGGTGTGGCTGCTGCTGATCTTCGCGCCCCGGTGGCGGCTCACCGAGCGCGTCGCCGCCTCACCGCTGACGGTCGTCCCCGTGCTGCTGGTGTACGTGACGATGGCCGTGCCGGTCGCGCCGGAGCTGTGGTCCGCGGTGAGCAGCCCCGACCTCGACGTGTTCCGCGAGCTGACCGCCCGCGCGAACGGCGCGGGCGCCGTCTGGGCGCAGGTCATCGCCTGGGACCTGCTGATCGGCCAGTGGATGTACCACGAGGCGCGCCGGCTGGGCATCCATCCCGCGGTGATGGGCCCGCTGCTGGTCCTGACGATCCTGCTGTCGCCGGTCGGCCTGCTCGTCTTCCTGGTGCTGCGCGCCGCCCGCACGGCGGCCGGACGCGGACAGCCCCTGCCGAAACCGGACCGTTCGCCGGCGGTCAAGTGACCTGCCCGGCCTCGTAGGGTGACGGCATGACAGACAACCGTCTCCCGTCCACCGCCCGCGCGGTCGGCGCCGTCGTCGGCTCCGCGGTCGGGGACGCGCTGGGCGCGCCCTTCGAGTTCGGCGAACCGGGCGTGTACCGGGCCCGGTTCGGCGGCCGGGGCGGCGCGATGTGCGGCGGGGGCGGCTGGGATCCGGGCGAGGCGACGGACGACACGCAGATGGCCGTACCGGTCGGCGAGTCGCTCCTGGAGCACGGCGGGTGGGAACCGGCGGACGTCTTCCGCCGGTTCCAGCGCTGGGCGGCGGGCGAACCGAAGGACATCGGCCTCCAGACGGAGGCCGTACTCGCCAGTGGCGACCCGTGGGACACGGCCGCCGCGCTGCACTTCGCCATGACGGGCCGGGCGGCCGGCAACGGCTCGCTGATGCGGGCGGCCACCTCCGCGGTGTACTACGCGGGGGCCGGCCGCTCGGTGACGATGGACGCCGCCCGCCGCATCGCCGCCCTCACGCACGGCGACCGGGCCGCCTGGGAGGGCACCGCGGTCCTCCACGAGCTGATCCGGGTCGCCCTGGACGGCGGGGACCCGCTCGCCGCCGTCCCCCGGACGCTGAGCCATGTCGACGCGGACCACCGCACCCGCTGGGCCACGGTTCTGGCCCCGGACTGGCATCCCGACGACGCGACCGAGTTCAACGGCGCCGTGTGGCCCTGCCTCGGCTCCGCCCTGTGGGGGCTGCGCACGACGTCCTCGTTCGAGGCGTCCCTCGAGGCGGCGATCGACCTCGGCGGCGACACCGACACGGTGGCGGCGGTGACGGGCGCGCTCGCGGGCCCCGTGTACGGGATCGACGCGGTGCCCCGGCGGTGGACGGAGCCGCTGCACGTACCGCTGCCGGGCTTCGGCGGCCGGGTGCTGCGCCTCCCGGAGCTGACCGGTCTGGCCGTCGCACTGCGCCGTGGACAGTGCATCCGCCCCGGCGGATGATGGACACCAAACGGGAAATTCACGGACGAAAGGTGTGGATCACCATGTCCGAACACCCTGACTGCGCCCTGGTCCGCCGGGGCTACACAGCATTCGTCGCCGGTGACATGGACACCCTCAACGAGCTGTTCACCGCCGACGCCGTCTTCCACGTCCCCGGTGATCACCTTCTCTCCGGGCACCACAAGGGTCGGGAAGCGATCATGGGCCTGTTCCGCCGCCTCGGCGAGGAGACCGGCGGCACGATGCAGATCCTGCTCGAGTCCGTCCTGGCCGACGGGCGCGGGCACGTCATGTCGTGCCACACCGTGCGGGCGGACCGGGGCGACCGCGGCCTGGAGATGCGTGAAGGTCTGTTCTTCACGATCGTGGGCGGAAAGGTCACCGACGTCGACGAGTGCGTCGAGGACCTCGACGAGGTGAACGCGTTCTGGAAGTGACGGAGCGGCACGGACGGACACCAACCGGCCGGAGCGGCTGGACGGACGTCGCCCGGCCTTGGTACTGCTTCCCACGAGCCTGGGTGCCTGCCCGCGATCTCCTGACCGGCCTGCAGTCCGATCCTTGTCCTCCGCGCGCCGCGCACCACGAAAGAGCTGTTCAGCCCGCGCGTGGGGGCGGTCAAACTGCGGACGAACGCGAACCCAGCAGGGCTGTCGGGCGTATCGGCTCCATGGCCCGCCGGTCTCTCTGATGAGGCGGCTGGTGGTCTTGTCGTCGTAGCCGAGGACGTCCGCGACGATGGGGCCTGGTAGTTCGAGGAGTTACTGTCGGATGGCGGCGGCGCGGGCAGCGGCGGCCGGGACCCGATCCTCGTTCAGAGCGCGGAGAGGTGGTCGGGGCGAAACGGCTGGCCCGCCCGGCGGCCGGGGAAGAGCCAGCAGGATGCCGGGTTGGTGGCGGTGTTCATGTTGTCGCGGTTGGCGATGTGGTCAGCAGCAGGGCTGCGACCGGTGCGGGGACGGGCGAAGCGGGCTCGCCGAGTCGTAGCAGCACCGTGTCGCCGTCACGGATCACGTCGTCGACGCTGAGCCGGACGATGCGGCTCACGGGCTGTGGGTAAAGGAGGACGATAATCCAAATGCCGGCGCAGGGTGCGGAAGTCGGAGGACACGCAGGTGTAGAGCGACGTGGTGCTGGCGTGCTCGTCGCCGACCTGCTTCTGGACGAAGCGCGGGTCCCAGCCGTCCTCGTCAGGTGCGTGGCGTAGTACCTGCGGAAGGAGCGGAAGTCGAGCCCGTCGTCCAGGCCCAGGGCCTTGCGGTAGGCGATGAAGCGGAAGTTGAGCCGCTGGCAGCCGATCCGCAGTCCCCGTTCGGAGGGCCAGGCCGCCGGGTTGTTGTCGGTGCCGAACAGCGGGCAGACCTCGGTGAACCACTCGTCCAGGACGTCCGGGGTCCAGTCGAACACGGTCAGCACCCCGCGGCGCTTGGGCGGCGAGCCCTTCTTGGCCTTGCCGAACCGGACCTGGCACCGGCCGAACTCGCCGCCGTGCGGGTTGCGGCCGAAGTCGGCGGCGTCCAGCATCCGCGTCTCGTCGCGCCGCAGACCGTAGGCGCCGGCCCCTGTCGTCGCCGATGCCCTCGGCTACCACCAGGTCACCACGGCCCGCCTCACGTCCGAGACCGGAGGCGCCTGGAGCCGATACGCCCACCGAGAACACACCCGGTCACCAGCAGGGTGGACTCGCAGGAAACTCACGGCAGGTGACCTACGCCACGAAGTGGTAGGCCAGGGCACCCCCTGGCCTACCACTGCCTCACGAAGCTGTCGGCGTCTGCCCGTGGCTGTCATAGGGCCGCGTGATGATCTCCATGCCGTGCCCGGCCGGATCCATGAAGTACAGGCCGCGCCCACCGTAGTGGTGGTTGATCTCTCCCGGCTGCTTCAGATGCGGATCGGCGTAGTACGTGATCCCGGCCTGCTGGATACGCGCGAAGGACGCGTCGAACTCCTCGTCGGAGACGAGGAACGCGTAGTGCTGCATGACGATCGACTCCGCCGGGATGGCGGCGAAGTCCAAGGTGACCCCGTTGCTGGTGGCCACTGGAATGAACGGACCCGACTCGGTCCCGACCTCAAGCCCCAGGATGTGTGCCAGGAACTCGGCCGACTCCCGGTTGTCCCGGGCATGGATGATGGTGTGATTCAACTCGACTGACATCTGTGGAATGCCTCCGCAAGGCAATCTCACGGGCACCTCCATGCCTCACCCAGCCGGTGACCGACACGCGATGCCGTGCCCATGATCCTAAAGCACTACCGCTCACGGCGTCGAGGGCCGCACCTGGTAGCCGCCGATGACGACCACACACCGTCACCAACACTCACGACGGAACCGAGAACTGGCGACAGTTGAATACGCGAGCCCACCGGTACCAAGGGCCGTCGTCCGGCAGCGGAACGGGCCCCGGCGCACCGGCCGGGGCCCGTCGGACGTCAGCCGACGTGAACGACATCAGCCGACCGAGCTGTACGCCACCACACCGCGCAGCAGCCCGTCGACCGCCTTGCGCGCGTTCTTCGCGACGGTGCTGTTCTCCCGGGGCGCGGCCGCGGCGATCTGGCCGAGCACGTCGATGACCTGCTTGCACCAGCGCACGAAGTCGCCCGCGGGCATCCCCGCCTCACGCAGCACCGCGTCGAGCCCCTTGCCAGAGGCCCACTCGTACGCGGCCCAGGCGAAACCGAGGTCCGGCTCGCGCTGGCCCACGCCCTCCGCCTGGTTGATCCTGAACTCCTCCTCCAAGGCGTCCAGCCGGCCCCAGATGCGGACCATGTCGCCGAGGGCGGCCTTCGCCTTCCCCTCGGGCACCTTGGGTGCCAGCGCGTCGTCCGACTGCCGTGCCTCGTACACCAACGCCGAGACACACGCGGCCAGTTCCGCCGGGTTCAGCCCTTCCCAGACTCGCTCGCGCAGGCATTCGCCGGCCAGCAGGTCCAGCTCGCCGTAGAGCCGGGCGAGGCGCTTGCCGTCCTCGGTGACCTCGTTGCCGCGGAGGTAGTCCATCTCGGTCAGCAGGGCGACGATCCGGTCGAAGGTCCTGGCGATGGTGTTCGTACGGCCCTCGATACGGCGCTCCAACTGCCGGGTGTCGCGCTGAAGCCGGTGGTAGCGCTCCGCCCAGCGGGCGTGGTCCTCGCGCTCGTCGCAGCCGTGGCAGGGGTGGGCGCGCAACTCCGCGCGGAGCCTGCTGATCTCGCGGTCGTCCGCCGCGGGCGACCGGCCCTTGCGGTGCCGTTCGGGCGCGATGTGCCCCGCCTTGGTGCGCAGCGCCGACGCGAGGTCCCGACGCGACTGCGGGGAGCGGGGATTGAAGGACTTGGGGACACGCATCCGGTCCAGCGCCTCGACCGGCACCGGGAAGTCGATCGACGCCAGGCGCTTGACCTGACGCTCGGCGGTGAGCACCAGTGGGCGCGGCCCGTCGTGGTACTCGAAGCCGCGGTGGCCGCCCGTCCGCCCGGCGGGCAGCCCCGGGTCGAGAACCAGCGCCAGACCGGCGAACTTCCCCGTCGGCACATGGATCACGTCACCCGGCTTGAGCCGCTCCAGCGATGTGGCGGCCGCCGCCCGGCGCTGCGCGGCGCCCTGCTTGGCGAGCTCGGTCTCCCGGTCCTTGAGGTCGCGGCGCAGCCGCGCGTACTCCTCGAAGTCGCCGAGGTGGCACGTCATTCCCTCGCGGTACCCCTGGAGGCCCTCCTCGTTGCGCTGCACCTGGCGGGAGATGCCCACCACCGACTTGTCGGCCTGGAACTGAGCGAACGACGTCTCCAGCAGCTCGCGCGAGCGGTGCCGCCCGAACTGCTGCACAAGGTTGACCGCCATGTTGTACGACGGCCTGAAGCTGGAGCGCAGCGGGTACGTACGCGTGCCGGCGAGTCCGGCGAGCGCCTCCGGGTCCATGGCCCGCTGCCACAGGACCACCGCGTGACCCTCGACGTCGATGCCGCGGCGGCCGGCGCGGCCCGTCAACTGGGTGTACTCGCCGGGGGTGATGTCGGCGTGCTGCTCGCCGTTCCACTTGACGAGCTTCTCCAGCACCACGGAACGGGCCGGCATGTTGATGCCGAGCGCCAGCGTCTCCGTCGCGAACACGGCCTTCACCAGGCCGCGTACGAACAGTTCCTCGACGACCTCCTTGAAGGTCGGCAGCATGCCGGCGTGGTGCGCGGCGATCCCCCGCTCCAGGCCCTCCAGCCACTCGTAGTAGCCGAGGACGTGCAGGTCCTCGCCGGGGATGGAGGCGGTCCGCTCCTCGACGATCTCGCGCACCGTGACGCGCGCGTCCTCGTCGTTGAGCCGCAGGCCCGCGTAGAGGCACTGCTGCACGGCGGCCTCGCAGCCCGCGCGGCTGAAGATGAACGTGATGGCCGGCAGCAGCCCTTCGGCGTCGAGCCGGTCGATGACCTCGGGCCGGCCGGGCGTCCAGATCCGGCCGCGCTGCCGCCGCTCGCGCTCCCGGTCCGCCTCCCGCACCATCTTGCCGCGGCGGCGGTCGCGCGGGTTGTACGTACGGCTGTTCTCCATCCGGGCCAGCCGCACGAGATCGGGGTTGACCTCGCGGCGGGCGACACCCCGGCCGCCGTGGTCGGTCTCCTCCTCGAACAGGTCGTACATCCGCCGCCCGGCCATGACGTGCTGCCACAGCGGGACGGGGCGGTGCTCGGAGACGATGACCTCGGTGTCGCCGCGGACGGTGTCGAGCCAGTCGCCGAACTCCTCCGCGTTGGACACGGTCGCCGAGAGCGACACGAGGGTCACCGACTCGGGGAGGTGGATGATCACTTCCTCCCACACGGCGCCGCGGAAGCGGTCGGAGAGGTAGTGCACCTCGTCCATGACGACATAGCCGAGGCCCGTGAGCGACTGGGAGCCCGCGTACAGCATGTTGCGCAGCACCTCGGTGGTCATGACGACCACCGGCGCCCCGGCGTTGACGCTGTTGTCACCGGTCAGCAGGCCGACCTGCGCGGAGCCGTACCGCTTGACCAGGTCGGTGTACTTCTGGTTCGACAGGGCCTTGATGGGGGTGGTGTAGAAGCACTTGCGGCCCCGCTCGAGGGCGAGATGGACGGCGAACTCGCCGACGATGGTCTTGCCCGAGCCGGTGGGCGCGGCGACGAGCACGCCTTTGCCCGCCTCCAGGGCCTGGCACGCCTCGATCTGGAAGGGATCGAGATCGAAGTCGTACATCGCGCGGAAGGGGGCCAGCGCTGTGGCCTCTTCGACGGCGCGGACGCGGGCGGCGGCATAGCGCTCTGCGGGAGAGAGATCCTCGGTCATCTTGTTCACGAGCCTACCCGCCGCCTCTGACAGTCAGCCGATCTTTAATCGGACGAGAGCACCTACCGGCGGGAGTACCCGTGGGGTGGCGCCGATACATGCGGAAGCGGGGCCCCGCCGCCTCGGCGTGCCCCGCTTCGCGTCCTGAAGGCGATGCCTCAGGTGATGTCGTCGTAGCTGCCCCGCGGGTGCGAGCGGCCGCCGTCGGCCTCGCCGGTGGCCTGCTCGGGCAGGGCGCCGGCGGTGGTGGCGACCGGTTCCACCTCGCCGAGGGCGGCGGGCGTGAGGTCGAGGTCGGAGGCCTCGTCGTCGCTCAGCTCGGGGCCCTCGGCACGCCGCCTGCGGCGGTCGTTCAGCAGCGAGAAGCCGACCGCGGCGAAGTAGAGGGCCGTCATGGGCACGGCGAGGGCGATCATGGACAGTGGGTCGGTGGGCGTCACCAGGGCGGAGAACACGGCGATCGCCATCACCATGCCGCGCCACCAGCCGAGCATCCGCTCGCCGCTGATCACGCCGCTGGCGTTGAGCAGCGACAGCATGAGCGGAAGCTGGAAGGCCAGTCCGAAGGCGAGCACCAGCTTGATCGACATGCCGATCATGTCGTCGACCGTGATGTAGTTGACCGAGCCCTCGACGCTGAAGCCGATCAGCACCGGAACGGCGAGCGGCAGGATCCAGTAGGCGAGGTAGGCGCCGAGCAGGAACAGCGGAGTGCCGACCGCCACGATCGAGATGGCGTACTTCTTCTCGTTCTTGTGCAGACCCGGGGCGACGAAGGCCCAGAGCTGGTAGAGCCACACCGGCGCCGCGCCCACGAGGGCGGCCATCACGGCCACCTTGACGTAGGTGGTGAACGGCGACGTGATGCCGATCTGGGAGAGCACGGCGCACTTCCCGGCCTGCGCCGCCGGGTCCTGGTCACTGGTGCACCGCGGCACCGGCGCGCTCAGGAACTCGGCGATGTCCTTGGCGTAGAACAGCGCCACGATCATCAGCGGTACGACGGCCACCAAAGCCTTGAGCAGCCGGTTGCGCAGCTCGCGCAGGTGCTCGACCAGGGGCATGCGCCCCTCGGGGTCCCTGGTCTTCTTTTGGGCAGACTTGAGCAACCCAGGTCCTCATCTCGGGGAGCAGCCGGCCACCATGACGACCGCCCGGTGCCTGTGTGATCCGGTGGGCGTCAGCCCTGGGTGGTGTGCTTCGTCTCGTCGACGGGACGGGACGTGGAGACGTCACCGGGAGCAGCCTGGATGGTCTTGGGCGAGCTCTGTGCGGCGGCGGTCCCGGAGTCCTTCTGGGTGTCGTCCGTCGCGGGGCCGTCGTTCTTCATCGCGGCGGCCTCGCTCTTGAGGATGCGTGCGGACTTGCCCAGCGAGCGTGCCATCTCGGGGAGCTTCTTGGCGCCGAAGAGCAGCACGACGATCCCGAGGAGGATGGCCAGTTGCCAGACACCGACCTGACCCATGATTGCCTACCTTCTGACCGAGGTCACATGATTAGCGGACGCTGTGGAGCAGGACTGCGTGAAGGCCCGCACGAGAAGTCATCGTAACCCTGGTGAGTGAACGCATAGCAATGCCCGCGTATCTTCCTTCCGTCCGGCCGGACCCCGCCGGCCGTCCGGCCGGGGGCCCCGTCCGGTCAGCGCAGGGTCTCGCCGGAACGGGCGAGTCCGGTGGCGGCGCGTTCCAGGTCCTCGGTGGCCCGGTTGATGCGTTCCGCAGTGCGGGCGACCTCGCGGCCCAGGCGCTGTGCCTCGATGAAGACCTTGATGCCGAGGATTCCGAGGACCGCGATCCCCAGAAAGCCGAGTGCGATGGCGAGCATGGGCCAGAACATGCGCAGAGCCTAGACCGTTCCCGTAGCGGTTCCTGGACGTGACGTCACACGGTGGAGTGCAGGCGCAGGGTCCGCACCCCGCCGTCCATGAGCAGTTCCACGATCCGTTCACCGGCCGGCTTGCGGACCGCGGAGCCACACTCCGGGCAGGTGAAGGAGTAGAACGTGGTGCGGCGGCTGCCGCCGATGGCGAGGCGAAGCGCTCCCGCGGACAGCTCGAAGCGCGCCCGGCAGTCGGGGCAGGCGGCCTTGAACAGTACCGGCCCGACGCGGGCGGGGACCGGCGACATCGCGGGGACGCGCGGTGTCACGGTCATGAGGCGCCGACTCCCTGCGGTTCGGGTTCCTGCCGCTCGTGGCCCTCGTACGCGGCCAGCGCGTCGCGGGCCGCCGCGCGGGCGCTGTCCGCGAGGTCCTGCGGCGACACGATCCGGCCGTCCCTGCCGAGCCGCAGCGCGAGCCGGCGCAGCGAAGCGGGCGAGGGCGTACGCAGCGTGATGCGCAGACCACCGCCGGGCAGCTCCTCGGCCCGGTCGTGCGGGTAGTACTCGGCGACCCAGCGGCCGCCGGGGGCCACCTCGACGACGACCTCCGGGTCGTCGGCGGACGGCTGCACCAGGCCCTCGGACAGGTCGCGCAGTTCGATCTCGGGCGGCGCGGCAGGCTCGTCGAGCAGCCGGATCTCCGCGACCCGGTCGAGCCGGAAGGTACGGCGCGCCTCGGAGAGGCGGCACCAGGCCTCCATGTACGTGTGGCCGACGGCGAACAGCCGGATCGGGTCCACCTCGCGCTCGGTGAGCTCGTCGCGCGCGGGCGAGTAGTAACGCAGCCAGAGCCGCCGGCGCTCCGAGATCGCCCGGTCGACGTCGGCGAACACCCCGCCCTCCGCCTCGAAAGTCACCGAGAGCCGGGAGCTGGCGCCCGCCGCCTCCCCGGCCGCACCCTCGACCTTGGCGGTGGCCCGCAGCAGCGCCTCGCGGTCGCCCTCCCGCAGCCCGGGGAGCGTCGCCACGGCACGGGCGGCGACGAGCAGCGCGGTCGCCTCGTCGGCGGCCAGCCGCAACGGCTCCGCGGTGGACTCGCCGGACGCGTCCGGGTTGCGCCACCAGATCCGCTCACCGTCGGTGTCGATGTCCAGCAGATCGCCGCCGCGGAAGCTGGTCCCGCACATGGGCAGCACGTCGAGGTCGGAGATCAGCTCGTCCTCGGTGATGCCGAAGGCGCGGGCGACGTCCGCGATGTGCGCGCCGGGGCGCTCCCGCAGATAGGTCACCAGCGACAGCATCCGCCGGGTCTGGTCGATGGCATTGGCCGCCATGGTCCGCGACTCCCCCTCAGCCCTTGGCCACGGCACGCAGCCGGTCGACCACGTCCGCCCGCAGATCCGCGGGCTCCAGCACGACGACGTCCGGCCCGAACTCGACGAGCCAGGCGTCCAGACCGTGTCCGTACGGAATCTCCAACTCGTCCCACCCGTCGCCGAGTTCCCGGACCGCGGTGGCCCGTGAGCGCAGCGGGTAGCCGCAGCCGGCCCGGAGCCGGATCAGCGCCGAACGGGTCGCCGTCTCACCGGCCCAGCTCTCGACGGTCTCCCGGACGGTGACGACGTCGGGCACGGGCACGGTGAACGCCCCCGAGCGGGACGAGCGGACCTTGCCGGAGATGCGCGAGAGACGGAAGACCCGCTCCGCGCCCCGGCTGCGGTCGAAACCCGCCAGATACCAGTGGCCGCGCCAGCATTCGAGCGTCCACGGCTCGACATGACGCTGCTCGGGGCTGGCCGAGTTGGCCTTGCGGTAGTCGAAGAGGACCGGCCGGCGGTCACGGCAGGCGAGCATCAGCGGCTCGAAGGCCGCCTCGTGGACGGGGATGCGCGGTTCGAGGGCGCTGTGGTGCAGCTCGTACGCGTCCTCGGTCTCCGGCATCCCGGCCGCCCGCAGCTTCTGGAGGGCGCCGCTGGCGGCCCCGGCGAGCCGCGCCTGCTGCCACACCTTGGCGGCCAGGCCCAGCGCCGCGGCCTCCTCGGCGTCCAGGGTGATGGGCGGCAGGCGGTTGCTGTCCCGGCGCGCCAGATAGCCGATGTCCCCGTCCAGGGACTCCACCGTCTCGATCACCAGGCCGAGTTCCCGCAGATCGTCCTTGTCGCGCTCGAACATCCGGTTGAACGAGTCGTCGGAACCCGCTTCCAGGTAGGCCTCGATGGACCCGCGCAGCTCGCGCTTGCTGAGCGGGCGCCTCGTCCCGAGCAGGCACAGCGCCAGATTCATCAGCCGCTCGGCCTTGGCAATCGCCATCGACGCCCTTCACCTCTTTTTATGAAGTCCCTTACGCCTGTCGACCGTACCGCCCCGGGGTGTCCGGACAAAAGCGAGGGCCCGTGCCTCAGGCACGGGCCCTCACGTCGTCACCGGTCGACCGGGCTCAGACTCCCACCAGGTCGCAGACGAAGATCAGCGTCTCACCGGGGGCGATCGCGCCGCCGCCGGCGCCGCGGTCCCCGTAGGCGAGGTGCGGGGGAATGGTCAGCTGGCGGCGCCCGCCGACCTTCATGCCCTGCACGCCCTGGTCCCAGCCGGAGATGACCTGGCCGGCGCCGAGCTGGAACTGCAGCGGCGTGCCGCGGTTCCAGGAGGCGTCGAACTCCTCACCGGTGGAGAAGGCCACGCCCACATAGTGGACGGAGACGGCGTCGCCCGCCTTCGCCACCGGGCCGTCGCCCTCCCAGATGTCCTTGATCTCCAGTTCGGCCGGCGGTTCGCCGCCCGGGAAGTCGACCTCGGGCTTCTCGATGCTCACGGATGTTGCTCCTTGCGTTCTTGAGCGATCAACCGGGACAGTCTCGCAGAATGTCCCGGCCCGCCTACTGAACGGCCAGGATGTCGACCGTGAAGACCAGGGTGGACTTGGCCGGGATGCCCTGCTGCTCCTGGTCGCCGTAGCCCATGTCCGGCGGGACGACGAGCAGCACGCGGCTGCCGGCCTTCTTGCCCTCGAGGCCCTTCTGCCAGCCCGGGATGACCTGCGCGAGCGGGAAGCTCACCGGCGCGTTGCCCCTGGCGTAGCTGCTGTCGAACTCCTTGCCGTCCTTCCACAGGACGCCCTGGTACTTCACGGACAGCGTGTCCGTGGCCTTGACCGCCGGGCCCTTGCCCTCGATCACGTAGTTCGACACGAGCTTCGCCGGAGCGTCCTTCTTGGGGACGGTGAGCGACGGCTTCTCGCCGTCCGTGTTCGTGCCGACCTTGGGCAGGTCGATGTTGTCCTGGGCGACCTCGCTGCCCTCCGCGGAGACCGGGAGCGTGGTGCCCTTGACGATGTCCATGACGAACACCAGCGTGGAATTGGCCGGGATGCTGCCCTGCTCCTGGGCGCCGTAGCCCAGGTCCGGCGGGATCGACACCTCGAGGCGGCTGCCGACCTTCTGGCCGTCGAGCGCCTTCTGCCACCCCTCGATGACACCGCCGCCGCCGAGCGTCACGGTGAACGGCTCGCCGCGGTCGAAGCTGTTGTCGAACGGCTCCTCGCCGTCCCACACCTGACCCAGGTAGTCGACCTGGGCGACATCACCCTTCTTGAGGGTCTGCCCCTTGCCCTCGCTGACGACGTTGACCTTCAGGTCCTTCGGGGGCTCGCCCTCACCCTTGGCGAGGGTCGGCTTCTCGCCGAACTTCTCACCCTCGGTGATCGCGGGGAGCCCCTTCGTCATCTGGGTGGAAGCGGAATCGGAGCCCTGGTCGTCGCCGCACGCCGCTGTCGTCAACAGCAGCAGGGGTACGACGAGCAGGCCGGCAAGTCGGCGCACGTGGTCCTCAGATCTCTAACGGCTCGGTGGATGCGGGACACTCTAGGCCGTGCCGAGGGCCCCGCACGAGAAACGTACGGGGCCCGGGTGACGTTCCGACACACGTGCGACACGCCCGGAAAGCGTCGGCCGACGGCGAGATCACCTGCCGTCGAGCGGCTCACATACCGGCGATGAGCTTCTCCACCCTGTCGTCGACCGACCGGAACGGGTCCTTGCACAACACGGTGCGCTGCGCCTGGTCGTTGAGCTTGAGGTGCACCCAGTCGACGGTGAAGTCCCGCCGCTGCTCCTGCGCCCGCCGGATGAAGTCGCCCCGCAGCCGCGCCCTGGTGGTCTGCGGGGGCACCGACTTGCCCTCGAAGATCTTCAGGTCGTTGCAGATCCGGGCGGCCTGGCCCTTCTTCTCAAGCAGGTAGTACAGCCCGCGCCGGCGGTGGATGTCGTGGTAGGCGAGGTCTATCTGCGCGACCCTCGGGTGCGACATCGACATGTTGTGCTTGGCCCGGTACCGCTCCAGGAGCTTGTACTTCATGACCCAGTCGATCTCGGTGCCGATCCGGTCCAGGTCCTCCTCCTCGATCGCGTCCAGCGCGCGGCCCCACAGCTCCAGCACCTGCTCGACCGTGCCGGTGCGGATGCCGCGCCGGTCGACGAAGTCGACCGCCTTCTCGTAGTACTCGCGCTGCACCTCCAGCGCGGAGGCCTCCCGGCCGCTGGCGAGGCGTACCTTGCGCTGGCCCGTGATGTCGTGGCTGACCTCGCGGATGGCCCGGATCGGGTTCTCCAGGGTGAGGTCGCGCATGACCGTGCCCGCCTCGATCATCCGCAGCACCAGGTCGGTCGCGCCGACCTTCAGCAGCATCGTCGTCTCCGACATGTTGGAGTCGCCGACGATGACGTGGAGCCTGCGGTACCGCTCGGCGTCCGCGTGCGGTTCGTCACGGGTGTTGATGATCGGGCGCGAGCGGGTGGTGGCGGAGCTGACGCCCTCCCAGATGTGCTCCGCGCGCTGGCTGACGCAGTAGACCGCTCCGCGGGGCGTCTGCAGTACCTTTCCGGCACCGCAGATCAGCTGCCGGGTGACCAGGAACGGAATGAGGATGTCGGCCAGCCGCGAGAACTCGCCGTGACGCGCGACGAGATAGTTCTCGTGGCAGCCGTAGGAGTTTCCCGCCGAGTCGGTGTTGTTCTTGAAGAGATAGACGTCGCCCGCGATTCCCTCCTCGTGCAGGCGGCGTTCGGCGTCGACGAGAAGGCCTTCGAGAATGCGCTCGCCGGCCTTGTCGTGCGTGACCAGCTCGGTCACATTGTCGCATTCGGGTGTTGCGTATTCCGGATGCGAACCCACGTCGAGGTACAGGCGGGCGCCGTTCCGCAGAAAGACATTGCTGCTGCGGCCCCATGACACGACACGGCGGAAGAGGTAGCGCGCCACTTCGTCAGGTGACAGTCGGCGCTGTCCCCTGAACGTGCACGTGACGCCGTACTCGTTCTCCAGCCCGAAAATGCGGCGGTCCATGTCTGAACATTACGCCTCAGGGCCTGAGCTGAAACCGGGTTGGGCGGCACCGTTTCGATCATTTTCCGAAGTGCGGGTGACGGCATGGGCTCCGGACCCGGTGATGTCCTCGCTCCGGCCCGGAACTGCGAGTACCCGCTGAGTGGTCGTCAGAACCAGCAGTGCGGCGATTCCTCCCGCTCCGGCGACGGCGAAACTCCATGCCGTACCGCCGATCTCGACCGCCGGGCCCGCGACGGCCGTGCCGGCGGCCGCGCCCACGCCGAAGGTGGTCACCAGCCAGGAGAACGCCTCGGTGACCGTGCCGCGCGGCGCGTGCCGGTCGACGACGATGAACGCGCAGGCGATCGCGGGGGCGAGGAACACGCCGGCGAGCGCCGACAGCGCCGTCATCGCCACCACGCCGGGCGTGAGCGCCAGCGGGAGGTAGCCGAGGGCCAGCAGCGCCACGATGATCCGCAGGCGCCGCTCCGGCGGCCCGGCCCACTGGCGCGCCCCGTACGCGGTGCCGCCGATCAGCGCGCCGAGGCCCAGCGCGGCCATCAGCCAGCCGTACACGGACTCGCGCCCGTGGTCGTCGGCGTAGGCCACGCCCGCGACCGTGATGGACCCGAGGGCGAGACCGACGAAGAAGAACGCGCCGAGCAGCGCGAGCAGTCCGGGCGAGCGCAGCGCGCCCAGCCAGTGCGCCTCGCGCGGCGCGGAGCGCCAGGCGCGGGACGGCTCGGACAGTACGACCGACAGGGCGCCCACGACCCCTATGGCGTTGATCACCAGCAGCGCGGCGGCGGGCGACCAGAGCGAGACCAGCAGCGTCACCATCAGCGGACCGACGGTGAACATGATCTCCTGGGCCACCGCGTCCATGGCGTAGGCCCGGTGCACCCGCTCCTCCTGGCCCAGCACGCTGGGCCACAGGGCGCGCAGCCCTCCCTCGAGCGGCGGGGTGAACAGCCCGGCGACGGTCACCGCGGTGTACGCGACGAGCAGCGATCCGGTGCCGGCCGCGGCGAGCAGGGACATGCCGAGCGCCGAGACGACGGCGGCCGGGAGCTGCACCCTGGGCTGCCCGTACAGGTCCACGGCCCGGCCCAGCAGCGGCTGGCCGACGGCGGTGGCCAGGCCGTACACGGCGGCGAGGGCGCCCGCGAGGGTGTAGCTGCCGCCCTCCGCGCGGGTGAAGAGCACGATGGCGATGTGGGCCGTCGCGTTGGGCAGCCGGCCGACGAGGGTGCCGGTGAGCAGCCGTGCGGCGTGCGGCTGCTTGAGGAGGTCTGCGTAACCGGCGGCCATGGCCGTCCCTTCTGCCCCGTCTCCGCAGCGGGCGGCCGCGGCGAGGTTTTACGTATAACGTGAGCTCCATACGTACCATGTCGACAGTCCGCGGGTCCACAGCGCCGCCGCCCCGGACCCCGCGACACCACCGACGGGCGGCCGAGGGCGGGAGCAGATGGCACACCGGGCCCAGCAGGACCGTCCCCCCGCCGCCGGAGCAGACGCGGGCCGCCCCACCAGCCGGGACGTCGCCCGCGCCGCCGGCGTCTCCCAGGCCACCGTCTCCCTCGTCCTCGGCGACAAATGGCGCGGCCGGGTCTCCGAACGGACCGCCGCCGTGGTCCGCGACGCCGCAGAGGAACTGGGCTACCGGCCTAACCTGGCCGCCCGAAGCCTGCGCCTCGGCCGCACCAGGACCGCGCTCCTCGTCGTCCCCGCCCTCACCAACGACTTCTTCGCCCGCGTCTACACCGGGGCGGCCGCCGTCGCCGCCCGGCACGGCTTCGGCGTCGTCCTGTACCCCTCACCCGAAGGCGTCGGACCCGCCAGAGACCCCTTCGCCTCCGCCCGCGCCGCCCTGGACGGCGTCATCGCCTCCTCCATGGCCGCCCAGGCCCTCACCGCCATCCGCGGCACCGACCTGCCCCTGGTCATGCTCGACAGCGACCCCGCCGACACCGGCGCCGCCGCCCACGTCAACCTCGACATCGCCGACGGGATGCGCCAGGTCGCCGACCACCTGCTCGCGCTCGGCCACCGGCGGATCGTGCACCTCGCCTCCGCCGTCGCCTCCTGGACCTTCGACGTACGCGCCGGCGCCCTGCACACCGCGACCGACGCCGTCGCCGGCGCCCACGTGGACACGGTCACCGCACCGCTCGACGTGGACAGCGGCCGGGAGGCCGCCGTACGGGCGCTCACCGCCCCGGGACCCCGCCCCACGGCCATCGTCTGCGACGACGACATCCTCGCCGCCGGCGCCTGCAAGGCCGCCCGCAGGCTCGGGCTGCGGGTGCCGGAGGACGTCACCGTCACCGGCTTCGACGACCTCGCCCTCGCCACCGCAGTCGAACCGGAACTCACCACCGTCCGGCTGCCCGCGGAACAGGTCGGAGAACGCGGCATGACGGCGCTCCTCGACGTCCTCGACGGCCGGCGCCCCGAAGAGGGCAGCCTGCCCGTCGAACTCGTCGTACGGGGCTCCTCCGCGCCACCGGCGGCCTGACGCGCACCCGGACATGACCGCGCCCCGGACCGCACGGACGGGCGGTCCGGGGCGCGGCCGTCGGTCAGCCGGACTGGTCCGGGCTGTCCGGGGTGCTGGTGCCGGGAGTGCTGGGGCCCGGGCCGGCGGCGCCGGGAGTGCCCGTACCGGACGTGCCCTCGGTCTCGTCCGTCTCCTCGTCCGACGGCGCGTCCGTCGGTGTGGAAGCCGCGCCGTCGGCCTCCAGCAGTCGCGCCAGCTGCCGGCCCACGATCCGCTTGAACTTCCGCTGCTGAGGCCGCGTACGGTCCAGGACCGCGACCTCCAGACGCTCCGCCGGGATCTCCCGGTCGTTCCCGTTCGACTGGCTGGAAAGCGCCTGCACGGCCAGCTTCAGTGCCTCCGCCAGCGACATGCCGTCGCGGTGCCGCTGGTCCAGGAAACCGCTGATCTGCTCCGCGTTGCCGCCGACCGCGACCGAGCCGTGCTCGTCCACGATCGAACCGTCGTGCGGCAGCCGGTAGATCTGGTCGCCCTCCGGAGAGGCGCCGACCTCGGCGACCACCAGCTCCACCTCGTACGGCTTCTCACCGGCGCTCGAGAAGATGGTGCCGAGCGTCTGCGCGTACACGTTCGCCAGGCCGCGGGCCGTGACGTCGTCGCGGTCGTACGTGTAACCACGCAGGTCCGCGTAGCGCACGCCGCCGATGCGGAGATTCTCGTACTCGTTGTACTTGCCGGCCGCGGCGAAGCCGATCCGGTCGTAGATCTCGCTGAACTTGTGCAGGGCACGGGACGGGTTCTCGCCGACGAAGACGATGCCGTCGGCGTACTGCAGCACGACCAGGCTGCGGCCGCGGGCGATGCCCTTGCGGGCGTACTCCGCCCGGTCGGCCATGGCCTGCTGGGGTGAGACATAGAACGGCGTCGACACCGGCTATCCGTCCCTTTCTGTCAGAGGCGAGTACATCGGAGCCGTCACCGTCACAGCAGCGCGGCGCGCGGACCGTCGGGCTGGGTGAGGCGGCCCTCGAGGATGGAACGCGCGATCTCGGAGCTCTCCGTGTCGGTGAGCCGGCGGAAACCCTCCTCCGTGATCACGGTGACGATCGGATAGATACGCCGGGCCACGTCCGGCCCGCCCGTCGCCGAGTCGTCGTCCGCCGCGTCGTACAGCGCCTGGATCACCAGCGTGGTGGCCTGCTGCTCGGTCAGGTCCTCGCGGTAGAGCTTCTTCATCGATCCGCGGGCGAAGATCGAGCCCGAGCCGGTCGCCGCGAAGCCCTGTTCCTCGGAGCGGCCGCCCGTCACGTCGTACGAGAAGATGCGGCCCCTCTCGCGGTCGATGTCGTAACCGGCGAAGAGCGGGACGACGGCGAGGCCCTGCATGGCCATGCCGAGGTTGCTGCGGATCATCGTGGAGAGGCGGTTCGCCTTGCCCTCCAGGGAGAGCTGGACGCCCTCGACCTTCTCGAAGTGCTCCAGCTCCAGCTGGAACAGCTTCACCATCTCCACGGCGAGGCCCGCGGTGCCCGCGATGCCCACCGCCGAGTACTCGTCGGCCGGGAAGACCTTCTCGATGTCGCGCTGCGCGATCATGTTCCCCATCGTCGCCCGCCGGTCACCGGCGAGCACCACACCACCGGGGAAGGTGGTGGCGACGATCGTCGTCCCGTGCGGCGCCTCGATGGCCCCCTGCAGGGGCGGCAGGACCCGCTTGCCGGGCAGCAGGTCGGGCGAGTGGTCGCCCAGGAAGTCCATGAATGACGACGAACCAGGCGTCAGGAAGGCAGCCGGTAGACGCCCGGTGCTACGAGGGTTGGCTTCCACGCGTTTCCTTCCGGATTGGCGGCGGCCCGCCGCTTCGCGCGCGGGCCGATCTTTCAAGCTGTGCACGGACATTACCCGCGCCAACGGCGGTCATCCGCCCCGGTGTCACCGGCTTTCGCCGACGGCACCGGGGGGAGACCAGGGCTACTGACCGCCCTTTTGTACGAATGACCGAACGAAGTCCTCGGCATTCTCCTCCAGGACGTCGTCGATCTCGTCGAGAACCGAGTCGACATCGTCCGAGAGCTTCTCCTGGCGCTCCTGGAGGTCGTCCGCGGCCTGCGCCTCCTGCGCCTGCTCCTCGGCCTCCTCGTTGGAGCGCGTCGCCTTCTGCTGTCCGCCGCCGGTGTCCTTGGTCGCCATGCACCTCACCCCGCTCGGTTCGACGTATCTGATCAGACCCTACTCGCGGGGTCCGACATCGGCCCCGCACTTCCTCCAACGTCCGGGGCCCACCTTCATGATTCCCGGTCGGAGGCCTTTTCAGCCCCCGGCGAGCACCCGGAGCAGGTCTTCCGCGGTACGGCAGCGGTCCAGCAGCTCCTTGACGTGGTTGCGGGTGCCGCGCAGGGGCTCCAGGGTGGGGACCCGTTGCAGGGAGTCACGGCCCGGCAGGTCGAAGATGACCGAGTCCCAGGAGGCCGCGGCCACGTCGTCGGCGTACTGGTCGAGGCAGCGGCCGCGGAAATAGGCCCTGGTGTCCTCAGGAGGCTTCGTCCGCGCCCGCTCGACCGCGCCCTCGTCCAGCAGGCGCTTCATCCTGCCGCGGGCCGCCAGGCGGTTGTAGAGGCCCTTGTCGGGGCGTACGTCCGCGTACTGGAGGTCGACCAGGTGCAGCCTGGCGGCGTCCCACTCGAGCTGGTCGCGCCGGCGGTAGCCCTCCATGAGCTCGCGCTTGGCGACCCAGTCCAGCTCGCCGGCCAGACTCATCGGGTCGGTCTCGAGCCTGCCCAGGGTGTCCTCCCAGCGGGCCAGGACGTCCTTGGTCTGGTCGTCCGCGTCGGCGCCGAAGCGGTCCTCGACATACTTGCGGGCGAGCTCGAAGTACTCCATCTGGAGTTGCACGGCGGTGAGTGTGCGGCCGCTGCGGAGCGTGATGAGCTGCTTGAGGCCCGGGTCGTGCGAGACCTGGTGCAGCGTCCGCACCGGCTGCTCGACGGCGAGGTCGACCGCGATGAAGCCGTCCTCGATCATCGAGAGCACCAGGGCGGTGGTGCCCAGCTTGAGGTACGTGGAGATCTCGGAGAGGTTCGCGTCGCCGATGATCACATGGAGGCGGCGGTACTTCTCCGCGTCGGAGTGGGGCTCGTCGCGGGTGTTGATGATGGGGCGCTTGAGCGTGGTCTCGAGGCCGACCTCGACCTCGAAGTAGTCCGCGCGCTGGCTGAGCTGGAACCCGTGCTCGTGGCCGTCCTGGCCGATGCCGACCCGGCCCGCGCCGGTGACGACCTGCCGGGAGACGAAGAACGGGGTGAGGTGGCGCACGATGTCCGAGAAGGGGGTCTCCCGCTTCATCAGGTAGTTCTCGTGCGTGCCGTAGGAGGCACCCTTGTTGTCGGTGTTGTTCTTGTAGAGGTGGATCGGCTGGGCGCCGGGGAGCTGCGCGGCCCGCTCGGCCGCCTCCGCCATGATCCGCTCCCCCGCCTTGTCCCAGAGGACGGCGTCGAGCGGGTTCGTGACCTCGGGCGAGCTGTACTCGGGGTGGGCGTGGTCGACGTAGAGCCTGGCGCCGTTGGTGAGGATGACATTGGCCAGGCCGATGTCCTCGTCGGTGAGCTGGCTGGAGTCGGCGGCCTCGCGGGCGAGGTCGAAGCCGCGGGCGTCCCGCAGCGGATTCTCCTCCTCGAAGTCCCAGCGGGCGCGGCGCGCCCGGTGCATCGCCGCCGCGTAGGCGTTGACGATCTGGGACGAGGTGAGCATGGCATTGGCGTTCGGGTGGCCGGGGACGGAGATCCCGTACTCCGTCTCGATGCCCATTACTCGCCGTACGGTCATGCGGCCCTCCTTGCCCGGCGGCGTTCCCCTCCGGGAACGGCGCTCAAGTACCGCGGGTGCTCCGGTGCGTGCGCGGTGCCCGTCCCCGCACTGCGCGACCCGGCGGTACGAAAGAGCCTAGAACGCCGCTGCGTGGCTGGGGAGATCAATTTCGTCATTGGTGCGGTGTGGCCGGACCCTGTCCGGAAAGCAGCCGGCTGCGGATGCGCCGCCCCCTGCCTCAGGCGGGGGGCCGGCGGCATCCGCAGCCGGTGTGCCTTTACAGGTACTGACCGGTGTTCGCCACCGTGTCGATGGACCGGCCGGTGTCCGCGCCCTGCTTTCCGGTGACGAGGGTGCGGATGAAGACGATCCGCTCGCCCTTCTTGCCGGAGATGCGGGCCCAGTCGTCGGGGTTGGTGGTGTTGGGCAGGTCCTCGTTCTCCTTGAACTCGTCCACGCATGCCTGGAGGAGGTGGGAGACCCTAAGGCCCTTCTGGTTGTGGTCGAGGAAGGCCTTGATGGCCATCTTCTTGGCCCGGTCGACGATGTTCTGGATCATCGCGCCGGAGTTGAAGTCCTTGAAGTAGAGGACTTCCTTGTCGCCGTTGGCGTACGTGACCTCGAGGAAGCGGTTCTCCTCGGATTCCGCGTACATCTGCTCCACGACCGACTGGATCATGGCGTGGGCCGCGGCCTCCTTCGATCCGCTGTGCTCGCCGAGGTCGTCGGCGTGCAGCGGGAGGGAGGGGGTCAGGTACTTGGCGAAGATGTCCTTGGCGGCCTCCGCGTCCGGACGCTCGATCTTGATCTTGACGTCGAGCCGGCCGGGCCGCAGGATCGCGGGATCGATCATGTCCTCGCGGTTGGAGGCGCCGATGACGATCACGTTCTCCAGGCCCTCGACACCGTCGATCTCGGCGAGGAGCTGCGGGACGATGGTGTTCTCCACGTCCGAGCTGACGCCGGATCCGCGGGTGCGGAAGAGGGACTCCATCTCGTCGAAGAAGACGATGACGGGGGTGCCCTCGCTGGCCTTCTCGCGGGCACGCTGGAAGACCAGGCGGATGTGCCGCTCGGTCTCACCGACGTACTTGTTGAGGAGCTCGGGGCCCTTGATGTTGAGGAAGTAGCTCTTCCCCGCGGGCCTGCCGGTCACCTCGGCGACCTTCTTGGCAAGGGAGTTGGCGACGGCCTTCGCGATCAGCGTCTTGCCGCAGCCGGGCGGGCCGTAGAGCAGGATGCCCTTCGGCGGCCGCAGTTCGTGCTCCTTGAACAGGTCCGGGTGCAGATACGGGAGCTCGACCGCGTCGCGGATCATCTCGATCTGGCCGCCGAGACCGCCGATCTTGGTGTAGTCGACGTCGGGGACCTCTTCGAGGACCAGCTCCTCGACCTCGCTCTTGGGGATCACCTCGTACACGTAACCCGAGCGGGGTTCGAGCAGCAGGGCGTCTCCGGGGCGGATGCTCATGTCCAGCAGGGGCTCGGCGAGCCGGACCACCCGCTCCTCGTCGGTGTGGCCGATCACCAGGGCGCGCTCGCCGTCCTCGAGGATCTCCTTGAGGGTGACGATGTCCCCGGCGCGCTCGAACTCCATGGCCTCGACCACATTGAGCGCTTCGTTGAGCATGACCTCCTGGCCGCGCCGGAGCTCTTCGAGCTCGACGCTGGGGCTGACGTTCACCCGGAGCTTGCGGCCCCCGGTGAAGATGTCGCAGGTGCCGTCCTCGTTGGTCTGCAGGAAGACACCGAAGCCGGCCGGCGGCTGAGCGAGCCGGTCGACCTCCTCCTTGAGGGCCACGATCTGGTCGCGGGCCTCACGGAGCGTGTTGGCGAGCCGCTCGTTCTGAGCGGACACGCCGGCCAGGTTTGTCTGCAACTCGACGATCCGCTCTTCGAGAATCCTCGTGTGTCGCGGAGAGTCGGCGAGCTTGCGGCGCAGGACGGCGATTTCCTGCTCGAGATAGGCGACCTGGCCGGCTGGGTCTTCAGACCCCCGCCCCGGCCGGATGCCGCGGTTGATGTCGTCGTCGTGGGCTGCCACGGTCCTCACCTCCTCCAAGGGGAGCTGGACGCTTCCTGACCCTACCTGTGTGGGTGGTGATTGAAACCCCTAGATCACAAAGACGTAAGGGGTGTGTCCGATCTTCACCCTTGCGCTCTTCACCTCTGCGAGGGGAATACCCACGGGATACCCACCCAGCAACATCGGGAAGCGGGCGGTTGTATCGTCGAAGCGTTCAACACCCGTCAGGGGTGGCACGACTTGCATCACAGAGCTACACCCGACGAAGGAAACGGCAGGAGATATGACCGTGCAGCACGAGGTTCCCACCGAAGGCGCCGCAGAGGCGCTCGAGGTCTGGATCGACCAGGACCTGTGCACGGGGGACGGGATCTGCGCGCAGTACGCGCCCGAGGTCTTCGAGCTCGACATCGACGGGCTGGCGTACGTGAAGTCCGGCGAGGACGAGCTGCTGCAGAACCCGGGCGCCACAACGCCGGTGCCGCTGCCGCTGCTGACCGATGTCGTGGACTCGGCGAAGGAGTGCCCGGGCGACTGCATCCACGTGCGACGGGTTTCGGACAAGGTGGAGGTCTACGGCCCCGACGCTCAGTGACGGGTCACACACTCCGAGCCGCCGGCCGGGCGCCCTGGACGAACTTGCCGCCCTGCCACCGCCACTTGACCTGTTCCCGTACGTCGGGGCAGCAGCCGGGCACGGCCGCCGACGAGTAGCCGAGCAGGGTGGCCGTGATCGTGGCGTCACGTATCGCGAGCGCGCCGACGCTCTGCTTCCGGGCGGGCTCGACGAGGGTGGCGACGACCCTGGGGCCCGCGTCCCGCGCGTTCGCGAGCACGTAGACGCCGCTGGGTGGCGTGCCGGAGCCGGCGTCGCACCGCGCGGCCACCACGGTCTCCGGCGCACCGTCGCCGTCGAGGTCGCCCGTCGCCTTCTTGACGACCACGTTGCCGAGGTCACCGCATTCGAGGGGCAGCCGGACGGCCGCCGGGTCGGGTCCGGGGACGGGGGCCGCCGCCGTAGTGGTCTCGGGACCGCCGCCGGGCTGGGAGGCGGTGGCGGGGTCGGGCTGCACGAGTCCGGCGGCCGCGACGACCGCGGCCATCGCCGCCGCGGTGGCCAGCCAGTGCACCGGGCGGGCGTGGGTGTGCGCGAGGTCCGGGACGGCTGCCGAGTTCTGCACGCGAGGGGTCTCCTGGGAGGGCTGTGCCGGCGGGGGTGGCCAGCATCGTGCCATACGTCACACCGGACCGGAACAGCGGGGTCCGTAAGGCTCGGGTAAAGGCCCGTCGGGCGCTCCGGGCCCAACACGAGGAAACCGCCGCCCAGTTCCGTGCGGGGCACGGGAACTGGGCGGCGGCTTCGGTGCGTTGTGTCGGGTGCGGCCCTCTGCCCTCTCGGGCGCGGCCTCGGTCAGCCCTTGTTGGGGCCCTCGTAGTCGTCGCCGTAGGCGCCCTTGGCGGGCCGGCGGCGGCGCATCGGGGGCTCGACACCGTCGGCGAGGCGGCGGGCGGTGACCAGGAAGCCGGTGTGGCCGATCATCCGATGGTCGGGGCGCACGGCCAGGCCCTCGACGTGCCAGTTGCGGATCATCGACTCCCACGGCTGCGGCTCGGCGAAGCAGCCGATCTCGCGGATGGACTCGACGGTGCGCGCGAGCTGGGTGGTGGTGGCCACGTAGCAGCACAGGATGCCGCCGGGGACGAGCGCCTTGGAGACGGCCTCGAGGCACTCCCAGGGGGCGAGCATGTCCAGGATGACCCGGTCGACGTCGGCGTCGGTCAGGTTGTCCTGGAGGTCGCCGACGGTGAGCCGCCAGGCGGGATGGGGGCCGCCGAAGTAGCGCTCGACGTTCGCCTGGGCGATCTCGGCGAAGTCCGCGCGGCGCTCGTAGGAGTGCAGCATGCCGTGGTCGCCGATGGCGCGCAGGAGGAAGCTGCTGAGCGAGCCGGAGCCGACCCCGGCCTCCACGACGCGGGCGCCGGGGAAGATGTCGGCGAAGGCCAGGATCTGCCCCGCGTCCTTGGGGTAGACCACGGCGGCGCCGCGGGGCATGGACAGGACGTAGTCGGGGAGCAGGGGGCGCAGCGCGAGGTAGGCGACGTTTCCCGTGGTACGGACAACACTGCCCTCGGGAGCGCCGATCAGCTCGTCGTGGGGGAAAGAACCCTTGTGGGTGTGGAAGTTCTTTCCGGCCTCGAGCGTGAACGTGTAGTGGCGTCCCTTGGGGTCGGTGAGCTGGACCTGGTCCCCGACCTTGAAGGGCCCGCGTCGGCGGGCGGCACCGGTCGGTTCGGACATGTGACCAGTGTATGGGCTTCAGGAACCGGGTCGTGCCATGGCTGCGACGAAGGCCCGCTCGACGTCCGCGGCGGACAGGACGCCGTAGATCTCGCCGGTCTCCTCGACGACGAGGTACTCGCTGGCGGGTGTGGTCCGCAGGGTGTCGAGCAGCGCTTCGCCGGCGAGTTCGGCGGGGACCTTCATGCCTTCGGTGAGGTCCTGGGAGAGGCCGCCGACCGCGACCCAGGGGCGGCGGTGTTCGGGGACGCCGACGATGGCGGCCTCGCGGACCAGTCCGGTCGGGTCGCCCTGACCGTCCACGACGACGAGAGCACGGGCGCCGGCCTCGTTGGCCCGGCGCAGGGCCTCGGACAGGGGGGTGTCGGACTCGACGGGCACGGCGCGGCGGGTCAGGGCGCGGGCGGCGAGCTCGGGCAGGTGTTCGCGCAGGCGGGCCATCCGCAGGCTGTTGCCGGCGCCGGTCCAGATGATCGCGGCGAGGATGGCGGCGAGCAGGGCGTCGGTGACGGTCTCCATGCCGCCGATGTCCTCGGTGGCGTTCCCGAGGACGCCGGTGTGGGTGAGCAGCGGCAGGCCGATGAGGACGGCGACGGCCAGGGCGCGGCCGACCCAGGCGGCGGCGACGGTGCCGGCCATGGGCCTGCCGGTGATCTTCCAGACGACGGCGCGCAGCATCCGGCCGCCGTCGAGCGGGAGGCCGGGCAGCAGGTTGAAGGCGGCCACGATCAGGTTGGAGATCATCAGACCGGCAAGGAGGACGCCGGGCACGGTGTCCGGCTCCACGGCGTACAGGCCGAGGTAGAAGACACCGCCGAGGGCGAGGGAGAGCAGCGGTCCGACGAAGGCGAGCCAGAATTCACGGCCCGGGGTCTCCGTCTCCTTCTCGATCTCGGAGACGCCGCCGAAGAACTGGAGCTGGATGCGGCGCACCGGGAGTTTGAAGCGGAGGGCCGCGACAGTGTGGGCCAGTTCGTGGACGAGCACGGAGGCGTAGAAGGCGACGGCGAAGAACAGGGACACCAGGTAGCGTGCGTTGCCGAGCTCGGGCAGCACGCGCTCGAGCTGTCCGCCGAAGACCCAGGTGATCAGCGCGGCGACGACGAACCAGCTGGGGGCGACGTAGACGGGTACGCCGAAGGGGCGGCCCATGAGGATGCCGCCGCCGGGCCCGGCGGGGCGCCGGGACGTGCCGGTGCGGGACGGCTTGTCCGGTCCGGTTCCCGTCCGCTCGCGCTCGCCGCTCGTGTCGTCCTCTTTCACGGGTTCCCTTCGTTGCGGACGCCTCGGTCGTGCGTCGTCCGCTCGAAATGATGCAGTGCTCGGGTGCTGTGGTCGATGGTATGCCGCTCGCTGTCAGTGGCGGGCCGTAGGGTCTGGGTCATGAGTACGAGCCAGCAGCCCGCGGAGCCGGTCGCGTCCGGTGGAGCTTCCGTGCCGGTCCCGTCCGGCGAACCGCCGGTGGCGGTGACCGCCGCGTCCACCGTGGAGGACGTCGCGGAGAGCGGCGCGGAGGACTGCGCGCCGGTGCCGCCCGCGCGGGCGGAGACCACCGTCGCGGAGGAGCCCCCCCGCGTCGCGCGGCCCGCGTCGCTCTCGCCGTCCCGCGCGAGCGACTTCATGCAGTGCCCGCTGCTCTACCGGTTCCGGGTGATCGACAGGCTGCCCGAGAAACCGAGCGAGGCGGCGACGCGCGGGACGCTGGTGCACGCGGTGCTGGAGCGGCTCTTCGACGATCCGGCGGCCGAGCGGACCGCGCCGCGCGCGAAGGCGATGATTCCCGGCCAGTGGGACCGGCTGCTCGAGTCGCGGCCCGAGCTGGGCGAGCTCTTCGCCGAGGACACGGGCGGCGAGCAGCTGTCGCGCTGGCTCGGCGAGGCGGAGCGGCTGGTGGAGCGCTGGTTCACGCTGGAGGACCCGACACGGCTGGAGCCGGCCGAGCGGGAGATGTTCGTGGAGACGGAGCTCGATTCGGGGCTGCGGCTGCGCGGTGTGATCGACCGGGTGGACATCGCGCCGACGGGCGAGGTGCGCATCGTCGACTACAAGACGGGCAAGGCCCCGCGTCCCGAGTACAGCGAGGGCGCGCTGTTCCAGATGAAGTTCTACGCGCTGGTGATCTGGCGGCTGAAGCAGGTGATGCCACGCCGGCTGCAACTGGTGTATCTGGGCAGCGGCGATGTGCTGACGTACGACCCGGTGCCGGCCGATCTGGAGCGTATGGAGCGCAAGTTGCTGGCCCTGTGGGAGGCGATCCGGCAGGCGACGGAGACGGGTGACTGGCGGCCGCGGCCGACGAAGTTGTGCGGCTGGTGCGATCACCGGTCGGTGTGTCCGGAATTCGGCGGCACTCCCCCGGTTTATCCGCTGAGTGTTTCCCCGCGCGAGTCGGCAGAGGATGGTCAGGGCAGAATGGGCCCGGTCTAAAGAAGGAGTACCCGTGGCTATCCGCGTCCTACTGGTCGACGACCAACCGCTGCTGCGCACCGGTTTCCGGATGATCCTCGAGGCGGAGCAGGACATCGCGGTGGTCGGCGAGGCCGGGGACGGCCTCCAGGCGCTCGACCAGGTCCGGGCGCTCCAGCCCGACGTGGTGCTGATGGACATCCGGATGCCCCGGATGGACGGCGTGGAGGCGACCCGGCAGATCACCGGCCCCGGCCGGGACGGCCCGGCGAAGGTCCTGGTGCTGACGACCTTCGATCTCGACGAGTACGTGGTGGAGGCGCTGCGGGCCGGCGCGAGCGGCTTCCTGCTGAAGGACGCGCCCGCGGGCGAGCTGGTCCAGGCGATCCGGGTGGTCGCCGCGGGCGAAGCGATGCTGGCGCCGAGCATCACCCGCCGGCTCCTCGACAAGTACGCCGACCATCTGCCGTCCGGCGAGGACCCGGTTCCGGACACGCTGCACACGCTGCACACGCTGACCGACCGTGAGGTCGAGGTGCTCAAGCTGGTCGCCCGCGGTCTGTCCAACGCGGAAATCGCGGCGGACCTCTTCGTCAGCGAGACGACCGTCAAGACGCACGTCGGCCATGTGCTGACGAAGCTGAGCCTGCGCGACCGGGTCCAGGCGGCGGTGTACGCGTACGAGAGCGGTCTGGTCCGCCCCGGCGCCCAGTAAGTAGGACCGGCGCCCCCGGCGTTGACGTTCCGTCTGCGCCAGGTTCGCGCCGTGAAACGGCCGGCCTCCGGTGGCTGCTCGAAGCAGCTCCCGGAGGCCGGCCGTCGGTGTCAGTGGGCCGCGCGGATCACACGCCGCCGCCCTTGGAGAGCTCCCAGAGCTGGAGGTCGGAGCTCGTGTTCAGCACCGACTCGACGCCGATGACACCGTCGCGGGCGGCGACGTACTGCTTGCCCTGCCACAGCGGCAGCACGGGGACGTCGTTGGCCACGATGTCCTGGATCTGCTTGAACGCCGGGGCGGCCGCCGTGCGGTCGGCCTCGCGCCGCGACTGCGGGATGAGTTCGCGGGCCTTCTCGCTCACGTAGGGCGAGTTGAGGAAGTTGCCCTCGCCGAGGAACGGCGCCGTGTAGTTGTCCGGGTCCGGGAAGTCGGGGAACCAGCCGAGGCCGTAGACCGCGTAGTCACCGCGCTTCTGGGCGGGGCGGAACTTGGACCACTCGGTGCCCCTGATCTTGACGTCGAAGAGCTTGCTGGCGTTCAGCTGGTCGCGCAGCGCCTCGAACTCCTTGGCGGTGCCCTCGCCGTACTTGTCGGTGGTGTAGTGCAGCGTCAGCTCGACGGGGGTGTCGATGCCGGCCTCGTCCAGCAGTGCGGCGGCCTTCTCGCGGCTGGGCTCGCCGTACTTGTTGAAGAACGAGTTGGTGTGCGCGGAGATGCTCTTCGGGATGAGCGAGTAGAGCGGCTCCGCGGTGGCGCCGTACACCTCGCCGGCGATCTGGCCGCGGTCGACGAGCGAGGCCATGGCCTGCCGGACGGCCTTGTCCTTGACCGCCGGGTCGTTGGTGTCGAAGGCGAGGTAGCGGATCTCCAGGCCGGGCATCTCGGTGAGCTCGATGCCGTCCTTGGGCTCGTCCAGCATGCCCTTGATCTGCTCCGGGGACATGGTGCGGGTCATCAGGTCGATGTCGCCGGACTCGAGGGCCTTGCCCATCGAGTCGGCGTCCTCGAAGGAGCGCAGGACGACCTTGTCGTTCTTCAGCCGCAGGTCGCCCTTGTAGTTCGGGTTCTTGGTGAAGACGACCCGGGAGATCCGGTCGCCGTCGGTCTCGGTGTTCATCGTGTACGGGCCGGAGCCGTCGACCTGGAAGCCCTCGCGCAGCTTCTTCGCGTCGTACTCCTCCTTGCTGACGATGCCGGCGGCCGGCGTCGAGAGCTTGTACGGGAACGTGGAGTCCGGCGTGGCGAGATGGAAGATGATCTCGTTGTCGCCCTTGGTCTCGATGGTGTCGATGTTCGAGAGCAGGGCGGCGGTGCCGTTGTCGGAGTCGATGGCGAGCACGCGCTCGATGGAGAACTTGACGTCCTCCGCGGTGACCGGGGTGCCGTCGGCGAACTGGAGGCCGCTGCGCAGCTTGCAGCGGTAGCTCTCGCTCACGGTGTCGGTGAAGAGGCAGGACTCCGCCGCGTCCGGCACGGGCTCGCCGCCGCCGCGGGGGCTGTGCATCAGGGTCTGCAGGGTCTGCCGCAGGACGTTCCAGGCGCCGGTGTCGTAGGCGTAGGCCGGATCCAGGGGTGCCGGGGCGTCCTCGCCGGCGACGAACTGGTCCGTGGTGCCCACGACTATGGCGTCACCGCCGCCCGACCCGCCGTCCGTGCTGCCGCAGGCGACGAGCACGGGCGCGAGCAGGCCGACCACGGTCGGCAACACCAAAGTCTTACGGTTCATCCTGGACGTTCTCCCTCATGCATCCGGCACTGTGATACAGCGATGTGTGCGCAAGACACTCCGCCGCCTCCGCCCGGTCCGGGCGGCGCGATCGGGCCGGGATACAGACGATCGGTCCTGCGTTTCCGACGGCTGGGTGGCCGACGGGGACACCACGGTGATGCAGCGAAGCTCTCGCGACGAGATTAGTCGGCGACGCCAGGAAAGCGTGAACGGGCCCGAGTTGAGCCGTATTCACTGAGTGATCATCAATACCTGTGAGTGGATGGCCCTACCACGGAAGATCGGTCGACTTGCTGACCAATCAGGACACATGACTCCGCGCGACATGCGCCTGAACGGTGCATCAGGCACAAATCACCCAGGATGCGGCAGCACGCACAGTGACAAAGGTCACGCCCCGAACAAAACAGTGACCGGCTCGGCAATAGCGCCGCCGGTCACGGAAAAGATATGTGCCGCTGCCCTGAGTTCCTGTCCCATTCCCCATTCGAAAACACGGGCAGTGCGCGAATCACTGCTTGGAGCTGATCAGCGTCCGCAGAAATAGCAGGTCGACTTCTTCGAGCGAGGTCACGACGGCCCGCCCGTCGGCCGGCTGGATCGGGGCCACCGACGGGACGGCCACCACCCGGCAGCCCGCGGCCTCCGCGGCGGCCACACCGGTCGCCGTGTCCTCCACGACGGCGCATCTCGCCGGTTCCGCGCCGACCCCCTCGGCCGCGAGCAGATAGGGGTCCGGGTGCGGCTTGGTGCGCGGCACCTCGTCCCCGGCGACCGAAAGCATGAAGCGGTGGGGGCCGAGGGAGGCGAGGACGCGGTCGATGATGCGCCGGTGCGAGGCGGAGACCAGCGCGGTCGGCACATTGTGCGCGGCCAGTTCGGCGAGCAGCCGCTCGGCGCCCGGCATCAGGGGCACGCCGCGGGCGATCCGCTCCTCGAACGTGTCGTTGAGCAGCACGGTCAGTTCCGGGAGGGTGATGTCGGCACCGGTGGCCTCGATGAGATATCCGGCGCTGCGGGTCATCGGGCCGCCGACGACCACGTCCCGCCATGCCTCGTCCAGCCGGTGGCCGAGGCCGGCGAAGACCTCCACCTCCGCGTCCCACCAGAAGCCCTCGGTGTCGACGAGGGTGCCGTCCATGTCGAGAAAGACGGCCTGCAGTGCGGCCGCTTCCGCCGAACGGGTCAGCGACGCGGGGACCGTGCTGGTCATGGGCACACCTCCGGGAGGGACGAGAAGGCCGGCCACCTGGTCCCGGCGGCATTCCCGCGGGGACAGGCGACCGGCCTGCACTGGACCGACCAGTGTACGACTCGCCCGATCAGCGTGCGTTGAAATACTTCGCCTCGGGGTGGTGAATCACGATCGCGTCGGTGGACTGCTCGGGGTGGAGCTGGAACTCCTCCGAGAGCTTGACGCCGATCCGCTCCGGCTCCAGCAGCTCCGCGATCTTGGCGCGGTCCTCGAGGTCGGGGCACGCGCCGTAGCCGAGCGAGAACCGCGCGCCGCGGTACTTCAGCGAGAACATGTCCTCCACGTCGGCCGGGTCCTCGCCCGCGAAGCCGAGTTCGGCGCGGACGCGGGCGTGCCAGTACTCGGCGAGGGCCTCGGCGAGCTGGACGGACAGACCGTGGAGTTCGAGGTACTCGCGGTAGGCGTTGGCCTCGAAGAGCTTGGCGGTCTCCTCGCCGATCCGTGAGCCGACGGTGACGACCTGGAGGCCGACGACATCGGTCTCGCCGGACTCCTCCGGGCGGAAGAAGTCGGCCAGGCACAGCCTGCGGCCGCGGCGCTGGCGCGGGAAGGTGAAGCGGGTCCGCTCCGCGCCGTCGTCGCCCAGGAGGATCAGGTCGTCGCCCTTGGACACGCACGGGAAGTAGCCGTGGACGACGGCCGCTTCGAGGAGGTTGTCGGTCTGCAGACGGTCCAGCAGACCGCGCAGCCGGGGCCGGCCCTCAGTCTCCACCAGCTCCTCGTACGAGGGCCCGTCGCCCGCGCGCGACTGCTTGAGTCCCCACTGGCCCTTGAAGAGGGCGCCCTCGTCGAGCCAGGAGGCGTAGTCCTTGAGCGGGATGCCCTTGGCGACGCGGGTGCCCCAGAACGGCGGGGTGGGCACCGGGTTGTCGGTGGCGACGTCCGAACGGCCGCCGGGCTCCTCCGGACGCTCCTCGACGACCGCGGCGCCGGCCTTGACCCTGCGCTGCCGCAGCTCCGGCAGAGCGGCGCCGGGGACGCCGCGCTTGATTCCGATGAGTGCGTCCATCAGGCGCAGTCCCTCGAACGCGTCCCGCGCGTAGCGGACCTCGCCCTCGTAGATCTCGTGGAGGTCCTGCTCCACGTACGCGCGGGTGAGGGCCGCGCCGCCGAGGATGACGGGGTAGTCGGCGGCCATCTTGCGCTGGTTGAGCTCCTGCAGGTTCTCCTTCATGATCACCGTGGACTTGACCAGCAGCCCGGACATGCCGATCACGTCCGCGCGGTGCTCCTTGGCCGCTTCCAGGATCGCCGAGACCGGCTGCTTGATACCGAGGTTGACGACGTTGTAGCCGTTGTTGGACAGGATGATGTCGACCAGGTTCTTGCCGATGTCGTGGACGTCGCCACGGACCGTGGCGAGCACGATGGTGCCCTTGCCCTCCGCGTCCGACTTCTCCATGTGCGGTTCCAGATGCGCGACCGCGTTCTTCATGACCTCGGCCGACTGCAGCACGAACGGGAGCTGCATCTGCCCGGAGCCGAACAGCTCGCCGACGACCTTCATCCCCGCGAGCAGGGTGTCGTTGACGATGTCCAGCGCGGGCCGGGTCTGCAGCGCCTCGTCGAGGTCCGCCTCGAGACCGTTCTTCTCGCCGTCGATGATGCGCCGCTGCAGCCGCTCGTCCAGCGGCAGCGCGGCCAGCTCCTCGGCCCTGCCGGCCTTCAGCGACGTGGTCGTGGCGCCCTCGAAGAGCTGCATGAGCTTCTGCAGCGGGTCGTAGCCCTCACGGCGGCGGTCGTAGATCAGGTCCAGTGCCGTGGTCACCTGCTCCTCGTCGAACCTGGCGATCGGCAGGATCTTGCTCGCGTGCACGATCGCCGAGTCCAGACCGGCCTTCACGCACTCGTCCAGGAAGACGGAGTTGAGCAGGATCCGCGCGGCCGGGTTGAGACCGAAGGAGATGTTCGACAGTCCGAGCGTGGTCTGCACGTCCGGGTGACGCTTCTTCAGCTCCCGGATCGCCTCGATGGTGTTGAGCCCGTCCTTGCGGGACTCCTCCTGGCCGGTGCAGATGGTGAAGGTGAGCGTGTCGATGAGGATGTCCGACTCGTGGATGCCCCAGTTGCCGGTCAGGTCGTCGATGATCCGCTCGGCGATGGCCACCTTGTGCTCGGCCGAACGGGCCTGGCCCTCTTCGTCGATCGTCAGCGCGATGAGCGCCGCGCCGTGCTCCTTGGCCAGCGCGGTCACCTTCGCGAAACGCGACTCGGGCCCGTCGCCGTCCTCGTAGTTCACCGAGTTGATGACGGCACGGCCGCCCAGCTTCTCCAGACCGGCCTGGATGACGGGGACCTCGGTCGAGTCGAGCACGATCGGCAGGGTCGACGCGGTCGCGAAGCGGCCCGCCAGCTCCGCCATGTCCGCGACGCCGTCCCGCCCGACGTAGTCGACGCACAGGTCGAGCATGTGGGCGCCCTCGCGGATCTGGTCGCGGGCCATCTCCACACAGTCGTCCCAGCGGCCGGCGAGCATCGCCTCGCGGAACTTCTTCGACCCGTTGGCGTTCGTGCGCTCGCCGATCGCCATGTACGCGGTGTCCTGACGGAACGGCACCGTCTGGTACAGCGAGGCGGCGCCCGGCTCCGGACGCGGCCGGCGCTCCGCCGGCTCGACGCCCCGCACCCGCTCGACGAGCTGGCGCAGGTGCTCCGGCGTCGTGCCGCAGCAGCCGCCGACCAGGGAGAGGCCGTAGTCGCCCACGAACTGTTCCTGGGCGTCGGCCAGGCCCTCGGGGCCGAGCGGGAAGTGCGCGCCGTCCTTGGTGAGCACCGGCAGACCCGCGTTGGGCATGCAGAGCAGGGGGATGCGGGAGTGGCGGGTGAGGTAGCGCAGGTGCTCGCTCATCTCGGCGGGGCCGGTGGAGCAGTTCAGACCGATCATGTCGACGCCGAGCGGCTCCAGCGCGGTCAGCGCCGCGCCGATCTCGGAGCCCAGCAGCATCGTGCCGGTCGTCTCGAAGGCGAGCGAGCAGAGCAGCGGGAGGTCGGCGCCAGCCGCCTTCATGGCGCGGCGCGCTCCCAGGATCGCGGCCTTCGTCTGGAGCAGGTCCTGCGTCGTCTCCACCAGCAGCGCGTCCGCGCCGCCGGCGATCAGTCCCTCGGCGTTCTGCTGGAAGCCGTCGCGGAGCACGGTGTAGGGGGCGTGTCCCAGGGTGGGAAGCTTGGTGCCGGGGCCCATGGAGCCCAGCACCCAGCGCTGCTGCCCGGTCGACGCGGTGAACTCGTCCGCGACCTCGCGGGCGATCCGCGCGCCGGACTCGGACAGCTCGAAGACGCGCTCTGGGATGTCGTACTCACCCATGGCGGAGTGGTTGGCGCCGAAGGTGTTCGTCTCCACGCAGTCGACGCCGACCTCGAGGTAGGCGGCGTGCACGGAGCGGACGATGTCGGGGCGGGTCACATTGAGGACCTCGTTGCAGCCCTCGAGGTTCTGGAAGTCCTCGAGTGTCGGATCCTGCTCCTGCAGCATCGTGCCCATCGCACCGTCGGCCACCACCACCCGGGTGGCGAGCGCTTCGCGCAGTGCGTCGATTCGGGTCCGGCTGTCAGCGGCGGGGGTCGGCAACGAGGCCATGGATGCAGCTCCCTGGGGTGCGACGGCTGTCGGCTTTACGCCCTTCGGTGGGGGGCGCACCAAGCCAGAGTAGCCGGGCGGGTCCGTGTGGGGTCGAGGTGTCCCACGGGGCGGACTACGGCATGTCCCGCGGGTTTTTCCCGGGGCCTCTGACGCGAGATACTCGGTCCGCCGTGACCAAGGTCGGCATCGACCGATAGTGTTCAGCATTGTCGAACCGTGTTGGAGAAGGGCCGATCCGATGGCGAAGAACATCCAGTCACTGGAGCGGGCAGCCGCCATGCTGCGCCTGCTCGCGGGCGGCGAGCGCCGGCTGGGCCTCTCCGACATCGCGTCCTCGCTGGACCTGGCCAAGGGTACGGCCCACGGCATCCTGCGGACCCTGCAGGCGGAGGGTTTCGTCGAGCAGGACGCCGCCTCCGGCCGCTACCAGCTGGGCGCGGAGCTCCTGCGGCTCGGCAACAGCTATCTGGACGTGCACGAGCTGCGGGCGCGCGCCCTCGTCTGGACCGACGACCTGGCCCGCTCCAGCGGCGAGAGCGTCCACCTGGGCGTCCTGCACCAGCACGGCGTGCTGATCGTGCACCACGTCTTCCGGCCCGACGACAGCCGCCAGGTCCTCGAGGTCGGCGCGATGCACCCGCTGCACTCGTCGGCCCTGGGCAAGGTGCTCGCCGCCAACGATCCGGTGGCCCACACCGAGGCGCTCGAGGTCGACCGCAAGGCGTTCACGCCGCGGACCGTGACCGGGCTCGAGGAGTTCGAGGCGGTGCTCGACCACGCCCGGGCGCGCGGGTGGGCGGCCGATGTGGAGGAGACCTGGCACGGCGTCGCCGCCGTCGCCGCACCGATCCACGACCGGCGCCGGATGCCCGTGGGCGCGGTCGCCATCACGGGCGCCGTGGAGCGGATCTGCGAGGCCGGAGAACTGCGCTCCGAGCTGGTCGCGGCGGTGCGGGACTGTGCCCGCGCGGTGTCGCGCGACCTCGGCGCCGGGCGGTTCTGACCGCCCTGGCGCATCATCGGTAACGATCCGGTTTTCGCCGGACACAACCCTTGACGTGTGTTAACCGGAGGACAAAACTGCCGTTCACCGGTCGGCAATGCCGAACAGCTAACGGCAATACGCGCTAGAGTGTGGCAACGCCAGGCCGGGAGCACGCCCTCTGCTGAGGGCGCGAACCACCGGAGGGACCCGGGGTTCGCCTTCCCCCTGGACGAAGGACAAAGGAGTCGCGGGTGTCCAACTCCGACATCTTCATCGGCGAGATCATCGGTACCGCCGTTCTCATCCTGCTCGGTGGTGGCGTGGTCGCCGCCGTGGTACTCAAGCGCTCCAAGGCGCAGAACGCGGGCTGGCTGGCCATCACCTTCGGGTGGGGCTTCGCGGTCATGACGGCCGTCTACATGACAGGTGCCCTCTCCGGCGCCCATCTCAACCCGGCCGTCACCCTCGGCATCGCGATCAAGGACAACGACTGGGGCAACGTCCCGGTCTACGTCGCGGGCCAGCTGCTCGGCGCCATGATCGGCGCGACCCTGGTCTGGCTCGCCTACTACGGCCAGTTCCACGCCCACCTCACCGACCCCGAGGTCATCAGCGAGCCGGTCGACGAGAAGGCCATCGAGGGCCCGCACGACGAGACCTCTGCCCAGGCCGGCCCGGTCCTCGGCGTCTTCTCCACCGGCCCCGAGATCCGCAACGTCTGGCAGAACCTCGCCACCGAGATCATCGGCACGACCGTGCTGGTCCTGGCAGTGCTCACCCAGGGCCTCAACGAGAGCGGCAACGGCCTCGGCCCGATCGGCGGTCTGATCGTCGCCCTGGTCGTCGTCGCCATCGGTCTCTCCCTCGGCGGTCCGACCGGCTACGCCATCAACCCGGCCCGTGACCTGGGTCCGCGCATCGTGCACGCCCTGCTTCCGCTGCCGAACAAGGGCGGCTCCGACTGGAGCTACTCGTGGATCCCGATCGCCGGCCCGCTGATCGGTGCGGCCATCGCGGCGGGTATCTACAACGTCGCGTTCGCGTGAGCCGAATCAGCAGCACGAGCCGTATTCAACGAGACCTGAGCAGGAGCAGACCGTGACCGACGCACACACCACCGGCCCGTTCATCGCCGCCATCGACCAGGGCACCACATCCAGCCGCTGCATCGTCTTCGACACGGACGGCCGGATCGTCTCCGTCGACCAGAAGGAGCACGAGCAGATCTTCCCGAAGCCGGGCTGGGTGGAGCACGACGCCGCCGAGATCTGGACCAACGTCCAGGAGGTCGTGGCCGGCGCGATCGAGAAGGCCGGCATCACCTCCGCCGACGTCAAGGCCATCGGCATCACCAACCAGCGCGAGACGACGCTGCTGTGGGACAAGAACACCGGCGAGCCCGTCCACAACGCCATCGTCTGGCAGGACACCCGCACCGACGCCCTGTGCAAGGACCTCGGCCGCAACGTCGGCCAGGACCGCTTCCGCCGTGAGACCGGCCTCCCGCTGGCCTCGTACTTCGCCGGACCGAAGGCCCGCTGGCTGCTCGACAACGTCGAGGGCCTGCGGGAGCGCGCCGAGCGCGGCGAGATCCTCTTCGGCACCATGGACTCCTGGGTCATCTGGAACCTGACCGGCGGAGTCGACGGCGGCGTCCATGTCACCGACGTCACCAACGCCTCGCGCACCATGCTGATGAACCTGCACACCATGGAGTGGGACGACAAGATCCTCCAGTCCATGGAGGTCCCGGCGGCGATCCTGCCGGAGATCCGGTCCTCCGCCGAGGTCTACGGCCTCGCCAAGGGCGGCGCGCTGGACGGCATCCCGGTCGCCTCCGCGCTCGGTGACCAGCAGGCGGCCCTGTTCGGCCAGACCTGCTACTCGAAGGGCGAGGCCAAGTCCACGTACGGCACCGGCACCTTCATGCTGATGAACACCGGTGAGGAGCCCGTCAACTCCTACAACGGGCTGCTGACCACCGTCGGCTACCGCATCGGCGACCAGAAGCCGGTGTACGCGCTCGAGGGCTCGATCGCCGTCACCGGTTCGCTGGTGCAGTGGATGCGCGACCAGATGGGCCTCATCAACTCGGCCGCGGAGATCGAGACCCTCGCCTCCTCGGTCGACGACAACGGCGGCGCCTACTTCGTCCCGGCCTTCTCCGGGCTGTTCGCCCCGTACTGGCGCTCCGACGCCCGCGGTGTGATCGCCGGTCTCACCCGGTACGTCACCAAGGCGCACATCGCGCGCGCCGTGCTCGAGGCCACCGCCTGGCAGACCCGCGAGATCACCGACGCCATGACCAAGGACTCGGGCGTCGAACTGACCGCGCTCAAGGTCGACGGCGGCATGACCTCCAACAACCTGCTGATGCAGACCCTCTCGGACTTCCTGGACGCGCCGGTCGTGCGCCCCATGGTCGCCGAGACGACCTGCCTCGGCGCCGCCTACGCCGCCGGCCTGGCCGTCGGCTTCTGGCCGGACACCGACGCGCTGCGCGCCAACTGGCGCAGGGCCGCCGAGTGGACCCCCCGCATGGACGCTGACAAGCGTGACAGCGAGTACAAGAGCTGGCTCAAGGCCGTGGAGCGGACCATGGGCTGGCTCGACGAGGAAAACTGACGAGGAGCAAGAATGACCACCCTGCAGAGCGTCCCCTCCCCCGGGACGCACCCGGCCTCCGGCTCGGCTGTGTCTTCTCCCAGAGCAGCGGGCCGCGCCGAAACTCGGGAGCAGCTTTCCAAGGCGACGTACGACCTCCTGGTGATCGGCGGCGGCATCCTGGGCATCTCCACCGCCTGGCATGCGGCGCAGTCCGGGCTGCGGGTGGCCCTGGTGGACGCCGGCGACTTCGCCGGCGCCACCTCCTCCGCCTCCTCCAAGCTGCTCCACGGCGGACTGCGCTACCTGCAGACCGGCGCGGTGAAGCTGGTCGCGGAGAACCACTTCGAGCGGCGCGCGGTCTCCCGCCAGGTGGCGCCCCACCTGGCCAACCCGCTCAAGTTCTACCTGCCCGTCTACAAGGGCGGCCCGCACGGCGCGGCCAAGCTCGGCGCGGGCGTCTTCGCCTACTCGGCGCTGTCCGCCTTCGGTGACGGTGTCGGTCACGTCATATCGGCGGCGAAGGCACAGCGGGACGTGCCGGAGCTGCGGACCGACAACCTCAAGGCGGTCGCCGTCTACGGCGACGACCAGATGAACGACTCCCGTATGGCGCTGATGACGGTCCGCGCGGCCGCCCAGTCGGGCGCGACCGTCCTCAACCACGCGGAGGTCACCGGCCTGCGGTTCACCAAGGGCCGGGTCACCGGCGCGGAGCTCAAGGACCGCACGGACGGCACCGAGTTCGGTGTCACCGCGCGCCTCGTGCTCAACGCCACCGGTCCGTGGGTCGACCACCTGCGCCGGATGGAGGACCCGGACGCGGCCCCCTCCATCCGCCTCTCCAAGGGCGCGCACCTGGTGCTCAAGCGCACCGCCCCCTGGCGTGCCGCGCTCGCCACTCCGATCGACAAGTACCGCATCACGTTCGCCCTGCCCTGGGAGGACATGCTGCTGCTCGGTACGACCGACGAGGAGTACGAGGGCGACCCGGGCGACGTCGCCGTCAACGACAAGGACACCGCCCAGATCCTGGACGAGGCCGCGTTCTCCATCCGCGACCAGCAGCTGTCCCGGGACCTGATCACATACTCCTTCGCCGGGCTCCGGGTGCTGCCGGGCGGCCCCGGCGACACGTCGAAGGCCAAGCGGGAGACGGTCGTCACGGAGGGGCGCGGCGGGATGCTGTCCGTGGCCGGCGGCAAGTGGACCACGTTCCGCCACATCGGCCGCACGGTGATGAACAAGCTGGCGACCCTGCCGGGGCGCCCGCTCGCCGAGGACATGGAGCCGCTGGCCCATCTGCCGAAGAAGCTGCCGCTGCCCGGCATCGCCAACCCGAACGCGGTCGCCCACCGGCTGCTGGTGGACGGCGGCACCCCGGGCCCGCGGATGGCGGCCGACACGGCCCGGCACCTCGCCACCCACTACGGCTCGCTGTCCTTCGACATCGCCCGCCTGGCTGACGAGGACCCGGCGCTCGCCGAGCGCATCCACCCGGACGCGCCGGAGATCTGGGCGCAGGTCGTGTACGCCCGCGACAACGAGTGGGCCGAGACGGCGGACGACGTGCTGCGCCGCCGTACGACGCTGACGATCCGGGGGCTGGCGACGGACGAGGTCCGCGGCCGGGTCGAGGACGTGCTGCGCGCACGGTAGGTCGGTACGCACGATGAGGGCGGCCCCGGGGGGCCGCCCTCGTTGTACGCTCACCCCTCCGATGTCTGCTGGAATGGTGCGAACGACGGGGGCGACGTCATGGCCGTGACCGACGAGGCCATCGAGAAGATCAAGGCGATGATCGTCTCCGGCGCCCTGCGGCCCGGCGACCGCCTCCCCAAGGAGAGCGAGCTCGCGGCCGAGCTGGGCCTGTCCCGCAACTCGCTGCGCGAAGCGGTACGGGCGCTGTCGCTGATCCGCATCCTCGACGTACGGCAGGGCGACGGCACGTATGTGACCAGCCTGGACCCGCAGCTCCTGCTGGAGGCACTGAGCTTCGTCGTCGACTTCCACCGGGACGACACGGTGCTGGAGTTCCTCGCGGTACGCCGCATCCTGGAACCGGCCGCCACGGCGATGGCCGCGAGCCGGATCACCGCCTCCGAACTCGACGCACTCGCCGCCCAGTTGGACGCGCTCGGCCCGGAGCCGTCGGTCGAGGACCTGGTGGCGGCGGACCTGGACTTCCACCGGGCCATCGTGCGGGCCTCGGGCAACTCGGTGCTCTGCTCCCTCCTCGACGGCCTCTCCGGCCCGACGACCCGCGCCCGCGTCTGGCGCGGCCTCACCCAGGAGGACGCGGTACCCCGCACCCTCCACGAACACCGCGCGATCCTGGCGGCGCTGCGGGAGGGTGACGGGGAGGCGGCGAGGGCGTGGGCGACGGTGCACGTGGCGAGCGTGGAGCAGTGGCTCCGGGCAACGCTGTAACGCCTGCGGCGGGCTGTTCCCCTCCCCGCCCCCTTCCCGAAACCGGGGCAAGCCCCAGACCCCATACCACGCTCCGCGCGGTGGCCTCAATCGCCGGCCGGGCTTGAGTTGCCGGGCAACTCAAGCCTCGCTGGGGGCACCTCCCACGGCCGCCAGGCCGTAGGGGGAGTTTGAGGCGCGGGGTTCGGGGCAGCGCCCCGACAAGACCGGCAGGTTCCCAGCCTCGCCGGCGATTGAGGCGCGGGTCCGGGCGGAGTCCCCACGCGGCGGAGCCGCACATCCGGTGCAGCGGGAAGGGACGGGTAGGGGAAGACGCCCCGCGCAGCGGAGTCGCAGCCGCGTCACCGCGACGGGCGGAGACGCACCCCCTGGAGGCCGCCGTCGACCGCCAGCGCCGTACCCGTGACCGCCGCCGCCGCGGGGCTCGCCAGGTACCCGACCGCCGCCGCGACCTCGGCCGCCGTGACGAGCCGGCCCCCCGGCTGGCGGGCCGCGAGCGCCGCGCGCTCCGCCGCCGGGTCGTCGGCGCGGGCGAGCAGGCGGCCGACCCACGGCGTGTCCGCCGTGCCGGGGTTGACGCAGTTGACGCGGATGCCCTCGCGTACGTGGTCCGCCGCCATGGCCAGCGTCAGCGACAGCACCGCCCCCTTGCTCGCGCTGTAGAGGGCGCGCTGTTCGAGCCCCGCCGTGGCGGCCACGGAGCAGGTGTGGGTGACGGAGACCGCTCCGGGCCGGGCCGCCGCCGCGCGCCGCAGATGCGGCAGGGCGTGGCGGGCGACCCGGACCATGCCGAGCACGTTGACGTCGAGGACGCGCCGCCATTCGTCGTCGTCGTTGTCGGCGACCGTACCGACCGCGCCCACACCGGCGTTGGAGACGACGGTGTGCAGCGCCCCGAACTCGGCGACGGCGGCGTCCACCGCCCGGCGCACGCGGCCGTCGTCGGTGACGTCGGCCTCGAGGGCGAGGCACCCCTCGGGCGCGCCGCGGGTGTCGCGGTCGAGGACGGCGACGCGCGCCCCGCGCGCCAGCAGCAGCGCGGCGACGGCCGCCCCGATGCCGGAGGCCCCGCCGGTGACGAGGGCGGCCATGCCCGCGAAGTCCTGTGCGCCGGTCACCGGTGGTCCTCCGTTGCGGTGCGGCGGGCCTGCCAGACGGGCCCGTTCGGATAGCTGTGGGCGGTGACGGAGCCGGGGAGCATCCGGGCGGAGAAGCCGGGCGCCCGGGGTGCGGCGTAGCGTCCGCCCGTGATGACGGCCGGGTCGGCGAAGTGCTCGTGGAGATGGTCCACGTACTCGATGACGCGGTCGTCCCAGCTGCCGGAGACGGCGACGAAGTCGAACATGGCCAGGTGCTGGACGAGTTCGCACAGTCCGACGCCGCCGGCGTGCGGGCAGACGGGCACGCCGTACTTGGCTGCGAGCAGCAGGATCGCGATGTTCTCGTTGACGCCGGAGACCCGTGCGGCGTCGATCTGGACGAAGTCGACGGCCCCCGCCTGGAGCAGCTGCTTGAAGACGACGCGGTTGGCGGCGTGTTCGCCGGTGGCGACCTTGACGGGCTGGCCGACGCGTACGGCGGCATGGCCGAGGATGTCGTCGGGGCTGGTGGGTTCCTCGATCCAGTACGGCTCGTAGGGCGCGAGCGCGGTCATCCAGCGCACGGCCTCGGCGACGTCCCAGCGCTGGTTGGCGTCGACGGCGATGCGTACGGAGGGGCCGACGGCCGCCCTGGCGACCTTCAGCCGCCGGACGTCGTCCTCCAGGTCGCCGCCCACCTTGAGCTTGATCTGGCCGAAGCCGGCGGCGACCGCTTCCTTCGCCAGCCGGGCCAGTTTCTCGTCGGAGTAGCCCAGCCAGCCCGGTGAGGTGGTGTACGCGGGATAGCCGCGCTCGCGGAGCAGCGCCGCCCGTGCGGCCCTGCCCGGTTCCGCGGCACGCAGGATGCCGAGGGCCTCGTCCCTGGTCAGTGCGTCCGTCAGATAGCGGAAGTCGACCAGGGACACGAGTTCCTCCGGGCTCATCGCGGAGAGGAACTCCCATACGGGCAGGCCCACCCGGGTGGCCGCCAGGTCCCAGGCCGCGTTGACGACTGCCCCGGCGGCCATGTGGATGACGCCCTTCTCGGGGCCGAGCCAGCGGAGTTGGGAGTCGTGGGTGAGGTCGTGGTGGAGCGCCGCCAGATCCGCGGCACCCGCCGGGGCGGGGCGGCCGACGACATGGGGGCGCAGCGCCTCGACGGCGGCGGCGGTGACGTCGTTGCCGCGGCCGATGGTGAAGCAGAAGCCGTGGCCCTCGCTGCCGTCGCCGGTGCGCAGCACCAGATAGGCGGCGGAGTAGTCCGGATCCGGGTTCATGGCGTCGGAGCCGTCGAGCTGTTCGGAGGTGGGGAAGCGGATGTCGTGGACCTCGAACGCCTCGACGGTCTGATTCATGCACGCCCCCCGGTGACGATGGACATCGGACCTCTGCTGGACATCCGATGTATAGCGCCGCGGGGCGGTAAGGGTCCAGGGATTCGCTTGAATTTCCCGCTCACAGCTCGGATGTATCCGGCTGCCTTACCGTGTTGCGTTCGGACGTTTGCCCGACCTCCGCCGAGTTCACCCGGCCGTGCAAGGGGGCTGCGGCGGCACACGTGGAAAGCCGTAAGGTTGGGGTGTGGACAAGGGAACTTCGGAAGGAGGCACTGGGTGATCGAGCTCGAGGGGGTGCCCGAGCTGATCGACCCGGTCATGGTGGCCGCGTTCGAGGGCTGGAACGACGCCGGCGACGCCGCCTCCACCGCGGTCGCTCATCTGGACCGGGAATGGAAGGGCGAGGTGTTCGCGGCGCTCGACGCCGAGGACTACTACGACTTCCAGGTCAACCGGCCCACGGTGTGGCTGGACGGCGGGGTACGGAAGATCACCTGGCCGACCACGCGGCTCTCCGTGGTCCGCATCGGCGGTGACAAGCCGCGCGATCTGGTCCTGGTCCGCGGTATCGAACCGTCCATGCGCTGGCGCTCGTTCTGCAACGAGATCCTGGGCTTCGCGCATGAACTGGGCGTGGAGATGGTGGTGATCCTGGGCGCGCTGCTCGGCGACACCCCGCACACCCGGCCGGTGCCCGTCAGCGGGATCACCTCGGACGCGGATCTGGCCAGGACGATGGATCTCGAGGAGACCCGGTACGAGGGGCCGACCGGCATCGTCGGCATCCTCCAGGAGGCGTGCACCCATGCGGGCGTGCCCGCGGTCAGCCTGTGGGCGGCCGTGCCGCACTACGTCTCGCAGCCGCCCAACCCCAAGGCGACGCTCGCCCTGCTCAACCGGCTGGAGGACCTCATCGGCCTCCGGATCCCGCTGGGCGAACTGGCCGAGGACGCACGGGCCTGGCAGCTCGGGGTGGACCAACTGGCCGCGGAGGACAGCGAGGTCGCGGAGTACGTCCAGACGCTGGAGGAGGCGCGCGACACGGCCGAGCTGCCGGAGGCGTCCGGCGAGGCCATCGCCCGCGAGTTCGAGCGGTATCTGCGCCGGCGCGACGGCGGGCCCGGCGGTCATGCGACGGACGGCGGCGAGGGCAGTTCGTATCTGCGCGACCCGGCCGGCCGGACCAAGCCCCCGAAGCCGCCGCGGCCGGAGGCCGAGACCGGCACGCCGGAAGGCGCCGGCACCGAGCCGGAGGCGCGGGACGACGACGAGGGCGACGGCCCCGAGGGCGGCCCGTCCCAGGACTGAGCGGTACGGGAGGGGGCCGGCGCCGATGGCGCCGGCCCCCTCCCTCGTTCAGCCGGTCACCTGGTCGACGGCGACCACGTCGTACTCCGTGTCGGGCGTCGGCGGTACGCCGAACCGCGCGTTGGGCAGATAGATCCGGTCGCCCCAGGCCGCGGCCGTTGTCGGGATGCGGAAGCGCGGGTCGGTGATACGGGCGACGGGCCTGCCCCTGGTGCCCGCGGCGTTCAGCCGGACCACGTCCACCTGGTTCAACCGCTGCTGCACGATGTAGAGGTGACGGCCGATCAGCAGCAGGCCGTCACCGAACGGGATGGCGAGGTCCGCCAGATCGACCCTCCGGGCGACGCCGTCGCGCGGATCGACACGCATCAGCGAGCCGCCCTCCACCACGGTGTTCACAACCAGCAGGGCGCTGCCGTCGGGCGTGCGGGCGATGCCGTTGGCGGTGAAGTCGGTGCCCTGCTCCCAAGCGCCGCCCAGCGGCAGGGTCGCCACCTCGTGCGCGGGCTCCCCGCGCCGGTCCAGCGCCAGCCGGTAGAGCTGCGGACGGAACGAGTCGGTGAACCAGGCCGCGCCGGGGGTGAGGACGACGTCGTTGACCATCGTGCCCTCGGCGCCGACGGTGAACAGCCTGACGATCTCCCCGGAGCGCGCGTCGGCGACCCTGATCTCGCGGCTGAATCCGCCCGAGAGAAACAGCCGCCGCTCCTGGCGGTCGATCTTCAGGCCGATGACGGAGCGCCCTGCGCCCAGTCCCTCGACGACGACCCGGCCGCGGCCGGTGGCCAGGCTCGCCCGGTGGACGTCGCCGTCGGCGATGGAGCCGCACCAGGCGTACGGGCTGCGGCCGATGGCGATTCCCTCGGGCTGGAAGCCGTTCGGAAGGGGGAAGCGGGTCGGCCACGACCTCGGTGACGCGGCACGGGCGGCCCCGGCGGCGGGCCAGAGAAGCGCGGCCGAGCCGATGGCCGCGGCCGCGCCGAGAACCTCTCTGCGTGCGAAGGAACGTTCCACTGTGCATCCTTCCGGCAACTGTGACATGCGCCTGAGGGCCGGATGTCGTCAGCTCACCACACGCCGGGGTTTCGCACCGCTGGAACGTTCAAGTGAAAGAACGCCCTCCCGGGACGCGGTCGCTCCCGCGCCCCGGGAAGCGGGACTTCTTCACAGCGCCACACCGAGCAGCGCGTCGACCGTGCGGGACACGAGCCCCGGGGCGCCCTCGTCCGTGCCGCCCCCGGACTGCTGGAGCGCGGCCCAGCGGTCCACGGCGGCGAGTGCCGACGGCGCGTCGAGGTCGTCGGCGAGGGCCTCGCGGACCTCCTCGACCAGGGCGTCGGCGGACGGCCCGTCGGGCCGCGAGACGGCCGCGCGCCACCGCGCGAGCCGCTCCACCGCGTCGCCGAGCACCGTGTCGGTCCACTCCCAGTCGGCCCGGTAGTGGCGCGAGAGCAGCGCGAGCCGTATGGCGACGGGGTCCACGCCGTCGCGGCGAAGCTTGGAGACGAAGACGAGATTGCCCTTGGACTTGGACATCTTCGCGCCGTCGAGGGCCACCATGCCCGCGTGGACGTAGGCCTTCGCGAACGGGTGCTCGCCGGTGAGGGCCTGGGCGTGCGAGGCGCCCATCTCGTGGTGCGGGAAGGCGAGGTCGGAGCCGCCGCCCTGGATGTCGAAGCCCATACCGAGGTGGTCGAGCGCGATGGCGACGCACTCGATGTGCCAGCCGGGCCGGCCGCGGCCGAGCGAGGCGCCGTCCCAGTCCGGCTGCCCCTCGCGGGCGGCCATCCACAGCATCGGGTCGAGCGGGTTCTTCTTGCCGGGTCGTTCGGGGTCGCCGCCGCGTTCCGCGGACAGCAGGCGCATCGCCTCCGCGTCGAGCCGGGACACCTCCCCGAAGTGCGGGTCGGACTCGACCGAGAAGTAGACGTCGCCCTCCAACTCGTAGGCGGCGCCCGCGTCGCGGAGCCGTTCCACCAGCGGGACGATGCCGGGGATGGCCTCGACCGCTCCGATGTAGTGGCGCGGCGGCAGCATCCGCAGTGCGGTCATGTCCTCGCGGAACAGGGCGGTCTCGCGTTCCGCGAGCTCCGCCCAGTCGTGCCCGTCGCGGGTCGCGCGCTCGAGCAGTGGGTCGTCCACATCCGTGACGTTCTGGACGTAGTGAACCTGCCGCTTGGTGTCGAGCCACACGCGCTGCACGAGGTCGAACGCGTTGTAGGTCGCCGCGTGCCCCATGTGGGTCGCGTCGTACGGTGTGATGCCGCAGACGTAGATACGGGCGACGGGACCGGGGTCGAGGGTCACCAGACCGTCGGTCGCGGTGTCGTGGATCCGGAGGTCGCGGCCCTTGCCGGGCAGGGCGGGGACCTCAGAAGCGGGCCAGGCATGCATGCCATGAGCGTAACCGGATGCCGCTTCCGCATACGAACCGGATCACTGGTGATGGCCGGTTGGGCACTCTTGCAATCAGGCCGCCGGTGTGCAGGCCGGTGGCTACACGGGTGGCCACGGGATCGCGGGCCACTCCCCGGAGGGCACCGGGTGCGTGCCGGAGCCGAGCAGCGCCGCCACCCTGCCGCGCACGGCGGCCACCTCCGCCGCGGTGAGCAGTTGCGCCAGACGGATGGCGAGCGGACCGCCGTCGCCGAGGGCGGCCGCCACGGCGGTCAGGGTCGCCGTGGCCTCGGGCGGCAGCGGTTCCCCCGCCCATCCCCACAGCAGGGTGCGCAGCTTGTCCTCGACGTTGAAGGTGACGCCGTGGTCGATCGCGTACAGGCTTCCGTCGGCGGTGGTCAGCAGATGGCCGCCCTTGCGGTCACCGTTGTTGATCACCGCGTCGAGCACGGCGAGCCGGCGCAGCCGTACGTCGTCCGCGTGGACGAGCAGTGCCGTACGGCCCTCGCCGACGTCGGCGAAGCCGACCGCTTTCCAGCCGTCCCCGGGCTCCTCGTCCTCTACAAGGGCCAGCAGGGAGGTCTCCGGGTCCGCCTCGATCCACAGCTGGACCATGCCCTCGCCGTACGGGCCGTCGCGCAGGACGGTGGGCGGCACCAGGCCCCAGCCGGTCGCCTCGGAGAGCGCGTAGGCCGCCACCTCGCGCTGCGCGAGCGTGCCGTCCGGGAAGTCCCACAGCGGGCGCTCGCCCGCGACGGGCTTGTAGACGCAGCGGGCTTCCTCGCCGTCGAGCGAGACCGTGCAGTACAGCACCGCGTTGGACGCCTGGCGCACCCGTCCGCGCACGGTCAGCTCGCCCTCGGCCAGCAGTGTGAGCGCGTCGGGCGCGCTCACTCGCCCCGTCGGTATCCGTTCTGGCGCGGGCATACGTGTCCTTCCGGATCCAGGGGCAGGCTGCACAGCGGGCACGGCGGACGGCCGGCGTTCACCACCTCCAGCGCACGCTTGGCGAACGCCCTGGCCTGCGCGCCGGTGAGCCGGACCCGCAGCATCGGCGGGCCGTTCTCCTCGTCCTGCAGCAGCCGCTCCTCGGCCTCCGCGAGGTCCTCCTCCGACTCGGCCTCGAGTTCGACGAGTGCCTGCGCCTCCACGATCATGCGCTGTTCCTCGCCGTCCCACGCCAGCGCCATGGTGCCGACGCGGAACTCCTCCTCGACCGGATTGTCGAGCGGCGCGGTGTCGGCGACGTCGGCCGGGGCGACGGCGGGCACCGGCGCGTTGCCGCCGGTGCGGCGCACCACCTCGTCCAGCAGTTCGTCGATGCGCTCCGCGAGGGCGGCCACCTGAGTCTTCTCCAGGGCCACGCTGGTCACGCGCCCTGCGGCGGAAGCCTGCAGGAAGAACGTACGGCGGCCAGGCAGCCCGACCGTACCGGCCACGAAACGGTCCGGCGGGTCGTAGAGGAACACCTGACGGGACACGTTCTGTCTCCCTTTGGATCGTCGGGTCGGTCGGGTTTCCGAGCGGGTCGTACGAGAGTCACGGAATGAGGCGGAATTCAGCTTTTCGGCGCGTCCACCCTACTGCGCGAAGCGATCACGGTGCGCCCGCGCCGCCCCCGACGACCGCGTCGTCGCTGCCGGTCTTTTCCTGCGGGCCCTGCGCCGGGGGCACCAGGGCTCCCAACTCGCCGGTGTCGCCGAGTCGCAGCAGGAACGGCCGGCTGCGGGTGTAGCGGACGGCGGTGACGGAGCACGGTTCGGCGTGGATGCGCTGGAACAGGTCGAGATGCAGGCCCAGGGCGTCCGCCACCAGGGACTTGATGATGTCCCCGTGCGAGCACATCAGAAACGCGGCGTCCTCGCCGTACTCCTGGTCGACGCGCGCGTTCCAGTCGCGGACGGCGTCGACCGCGCGCGCCTGCATGGCCCGCATGGACTCGCCCCCGGGGAAGACCACCGCCGACGGATGGTGCTGGACGACCTCCATCAGCGGGTCCTGCGCGAGCTCCTTGAGCTTGCGGCCGGACCAGTCGCCGTAGTGGCACTCCCCGATGCGCTCGTCGGTCTGCAGGGTGAGCGCGGGCCGTGCCGCCAGGAGAGGCGCGAGGGTCTCGCGGCAGCGTTCGAGCGGGCTGGAGACGACCGCCGCGAGCGGCACGTCGGCCAGTCTTGCGGGCAGCCCGGCCGCCTGTGCGGTGCCGCGCTCGTCGAGGCGGACACCGGGTGTCCAGCCGGCGAGCACCCCTTCGGTGTTGGCGGTGGAGCGTCCGTGGCGTACGAGGATCAGCGTGGCCATGGGGGCCAGCCTACGGTCCTGGCAGGTGTGGCGGGCCGCGGGTGTGCCGGGGCGCCGGTCAGGGAAGAATGCGCGCCGTGATCGTGGACTGCGCCATCTACCGCGACGGACGCCGCACCGAGGGCCCGTCGGACTTCTCCGACGCCCTGGACGAGGCGCGGGCCACCGGTGACGCGTTCCTGTGGATCGGCCTGCACGAGCCCACGGAGGACGAGTTCGACCATGTCGCGGACGAGTTCTCGCTGCACCCGCTCGCCGTGGAGGACGCCCTCAAGGCGCATCAGCGGCCCAAGCTCGAGGTGTACGACGACTCGCTCTTCGTGGTCCTCAAGCCCGTGGTGTACGAGCCGGAGAGCGATTCGGTGACCACCGGCGAGCTGATGGTCTTCATAGGCGACTCGTTCGTGGTGACGGTCCGGCACGGCGAGGGCGCGCCGCTGGGCGCCGTCCGCGAACGGCTGGAGGCCGAGCCGGCGGTGCTGCGGCACGGGCCGACCGCGGTGCTCTACGCGGTCAGCGACGCCATCGTCGACCACTACATCGATGTCGCGGCCGAGCTCCAGGTGGACCTGGAGGAGATGGAGACCGCGGTCTTCGAACCGGGTCGCAGGGACACCAAGAACACGGCGGCGCGGATCTACACCTTCAAACGGCAGGTGCTCGAGTTCCGCCGTGCGGCGGGGCCGCTGGCGGCTCCGATGGCCCGGCTGGCAGGCGCGGGCGTGCCGTTCGTCCATGAGCACTCGCAGCCGTTCTTCCGGGACGTCAGCGACCACCTGATCCGGGCGAACGAGCATGTGGAGGGGTTGGACCGGCTGCTGTCCGACATTCTCTCCGCACACCTGGCGCAGATGGGCGTGCGGCAGAACGACGACATGCGCAAGATCTCGGCCTGGGCGGCGATGGCGGCGGTGCCGACGATGGTCGCGGGGATCTACGGCATGAACTTCGAGCACATGCCGGAGCTGAAGGTCGTCTGGGCCTACCCCGCGACGGTGCTGCTGATGGCGGGCGCGGTGTACGGGCTGTTCCGCCTCTTCAAGCGGCGCGGCTGGCTCTGAGCCCGGCGGGCGCGCGCCGGCCGGTCAGGGGCACGCTCTGTTCGGTCACGGCGGTGCCGGTGGTCAGGGGCCTGTCGTTCGGTCAGGGGCGTGTCGCGGGGCCCAGGTAGGCGCGGAGGTCGGGGCGGGCGCGCAGCCCGGGCAGGTGGACGGGCCGCCAGTCGCGGGCGAACGCCGGTGGCCGGCTCCCCGCCGCCCCGATGTAGGCCACCGGCTGCTCGGCCGCGAGCGCGCCGATTCCCGCCCTGGTGATGCTGCCGTCGTGCCCGCCGACCTGACGCGAGGCGCAGCCGGTCTCGAAGGCGATCCGGGGCGCTTCGGTGCCGCTGATCACACAGGGCGGGCGGACGCCGTGGCGGTGCAGTTCGGCGGTGATCCGTTCGAACGACCGGCGGTTGTCCCGGCTGCGCTCGATCGCGCCGTCGAGCACGACGTACTGGACGGCCAGGTGACAGGCCAGGGCGGCCGCGACGACAGCGGCGCCGACGCCCGGCCACCCCCGCCCGGCGACGGCGGCCAGGCACACCGCGACCGGCAGGGCGAGCAGCGCGTAGGCGGGGAGCAGGAACCGCGGCGCGGCGTAGCCGACCAGCAGCAGGTACGGCAGGGCCATGGACACCCCCGCCAGCGTCGCCACCGGCACGACGCCGAACCGGCCCGCGACCGGCAGCGCGGTGACGGTGCGACGGGTACGCGCGGCCACCAGGACGCCGCCCGCGACCAGCACCGGCAGCATGAAGAACCAGACCGCGGTGACCGGCTGCCGCCACGGGATGTCGCAGGGGCGGCACAGCGCCCGGCCGTTGAGCGCGCGCACATGGTCGTCGACGGCGAAGTTCGGCCCCAGGTGTCCCTGGATCTCGCCGGCCCGCCGCAGCCGGGCGAACAGCCCGTCGTACGCGACGTACGCCTCGACGATCCAGGGAGCGCAGCCGACGGCGGCGCCCGCGAGGAGCGCGACCACCAGCGCCGGCCGCCGGGCCGCGCGCGACAGCAGGGCGACGGCGGCGAGCGGTACGAGGAGCCAGACGGCGTCGGTCGGCCGCATGAGCGCGATGAAGGCCGTGCCCGCGCCGACGCCGAGAACCGCCGCCCGGCCGGACCCCTCGCGGGCGGCTCGCAGGAAGCAGCCGACCGTGAAGAGCGCGCCAAGGGCGACCCAGAGGTTCGGCATGACCTGCGGACCGTAGAACACCGTGATCCACAGGCCGGCGAAGAGCCCTCCGGCGAGGGCCAGCACACGCTGGGGCAGCAGCCCGCGCCACACCGCCAGGGACACGAAGAGACCGGCGCCCGACAGCACCGCCAGATAGCTCCGGAGTACCTCGACGGACGAGGTCAGTGCCGTCACCGGCGCGACGAGGAAGGTGATGCCGCGAGCGCGGGGAGCGCTGAAGAAGGCGGCTTCCGAGCCGGGCGTGACCTGGCTGACGTAGACCGTCTCGTCCCAGCCGAGGCTGGTCCCGCCGACGGCGAGCGCCAGTTGGACAACCGTGTAGAGGACGGAGACGGCGGCGATCCACCGCAGACCGCCGTCCGCCGGGCGCTCTTCGCCGGGCCACAGGGGGGCGCGGCGGCGTACGGGCGCCAGGGCCGAGAGGCGGGCCACGATCAGTGGGCGGGGGCCGGAGCGGCGGTGACCGGGCCGTCGAGGGCGCCGCGGCGGACCGGGATCCTCAGGTCCACCATGCGACGCCAGCCGTGGACCCGTTCGTACTCGTACGTCGCGTGGATGCCGGCGGCCAGGGCCGCGGACTTGGCCCGGGACCAGCGCAGCAGCCGGCCCATGCGGGCCATGACGGCGAGGCTGACGTCGCGGTGGACGCGGATCTCGGCCAGCGCGCTCTCACGCAGCACCCGCCGTACGGTGCGGCCGTGCCCGGCGGCGGAGAGACGGAGCAGTTCCTCGTGGCAGTAGGCCAGATGGCTGTCCTCGTCGGCGCTGATCATCCTGATCGCCCTGCCGATCCCCGGACGGTCGCCGAAGTACTTCACCAGAAGCTCCATCTGCTCGGCCGCACGCTGCTCGGTGACCCGGCTGTGCGCGAGGTAGACGACGATGTCGTGCTCGGTCAGCCGGTCCTCACGGCGCAGCCTCTCGTGGGCGAGGCCGATGCCCCGCCGCTCCAGCAGCATGGTGTAGTCGGTCTCCGGCGGCACCGGGACGGGCTCCAGCCGCCGCTTCTTGAGGAGGGCGTGGAACAGGCGGCCGTGCTTGTCCTCGTCGGCCCCGTGCCGGGCGATCTTCGGGGCCAGGTCGCGCAGTGTCTCCGGGACGAGGGCGGCGATGCGGCCGTTCTCCCAGCCTCCCTGGGCCTCGCCGCCGGCCGCGATGGAGCAGAACAGCCGAAACGACTCGTCGTCGTCGACGATCTCCTGGAAGAGACTCCGGGCCGAGAGCATGTCTGCAACCTCCGTCGGGCCTTCGGGACATCCACAAAGAGCGAGTCAAATGGGATACAGCCGCCCAGGCAAGGGCCCACTCGGACAAATCGACCGAACGGACCAGAGGACACGGCGAAAGGCCGTATGCACGGCAGTAACCGCCACGGCCGTCGCGCGTTGTACCGCGTGACGGCCGTGGCGGGGAAGACCCCCGAGCCCCCACCACGGCCGCAGGCTTGCCCCGGGGAGTTCAGGCGAGGCCGGCGCGCTCCAGGGCCTCGGTGCCGGCGCGCAGCGCGGTGATCCGCTCGTCGAGCGTGAAGCCGGCGGGCGAGAGGGTCAGGGTGGTGACACCGGCCGACGCGTACGCCTGCATCCGGTCGGCGATCCGCTCCACCGGGCCGAGCAACGCGGTCTGGTCGATCAGCGTGTGCGGAACGGCGGCGGCCGCGCCGGCCTTGTCGCCGTCGAGGTACTTGTCCTGGATCTCGGCGGCTTCCTTCTCGTAACCCATGCGCTGCGCGAGCTGGTTGTAGAAGTTCTGCTTCCGGCTGCCCATGCCGCCGACGTAGAGAGCCGTGTACGGCCGGAACATGTCGGCGAGGCCGGCGACGTCGTCGCCGACCGCGAGCGGCAGGGTCGGGCAGACGTCGAAGCCGTCCATCGCCTTGCCGGCCTTCTCGCGGCCCGCGCGGATGTGGCGCAGCGCGGTGTCCTCGATGTGCTCGGCGGACGGGAAGATCAGCAGGGCGCCGTCGGCGATCTCACCGGTCTGTTCGAGGTTCTTGGGGCCGATCGCCGCGATGTAGAGCGGGATGTGCTCGCGCTCCGGGTGCACGGTGAGCTTGAGCGGCTTGCCCGGACCGCCGGGCAGCGGCAGCGTCCAGTGCTCGCCCTCATAGGAGAGGCGCTCGCGGGACATCGCCCTGCGCACGATCTCGACGTACTCGCGGGTGCGGGCGAGCGGCTTGTCGAACTTGACGCCGTACCAGCCCTCGGAGACCTGCGGCCCCGAGACGCCGAGCCCGAGCCGGAACCGGCCGCCCGAGAGCGAGTCCAGGGTGGCCGCCGTCATGGCCGTCATGGCGGGCTGCCGGGCCGGGATCTGCAGAATCGCGGAGCCGACGTCGATCCGCTCGGTCTGGGCGGCGACCCAGCTGAGCACGGTCGGGGCGTCGGAGCCGTACGCCTCCGCGGCCCAGCAGACGTCGTAGCCGAGCCTGTCGGCCTCCTGTGCGACGGCGAGGTTGTCGCCGTCCATGCCCGCGCCCCAGTAGCCGAGGTTGATGCCGAGCCGCATAACCGCTCCCTCTTACTGATCAGTAACGTGCCTGTGCCGGGACTCTAGCGCGGGGCGGCGCTTCCGGGGAGGGGCGCGTTGTCCACAGGCTCTCTCAGGGTGCGCCTCTGGCCAGTAATCTCAGCGCCCATGGAGCAGAGGCATCTCGGCCGCACCGGCCTGCGCGTGTCCCGGATCGGGCTCGGCACCCTGACCTGGGGCCGGGACACCGACGAGCACGACGCCGCCGACCAGTTGAAGGTCTTCTGGGAGGCCGGCGGGACGCTGGTCGACACCGCCGATGTGTACGGCGGCGGGGAGGCCGAGTATCTGCTGGGCCAGTCGGTCGAACGGCTGGTGCCCCGCGCGGACCTGGTGATCGCCACGAAGGCCGGCAGCGTGCCGGACCCCGACCGGCGCTTCGACGGCTCACGCGGCCATCTGCTCGCCGCGCTCGACGCGTCGCTGGCGCGGCTCGGCACGGACTACGTGGACCTGTGGCAGATCCACGCCTTCGACCCCGGCACGCCGCTCGAGGAGACGCTCCAGGCCCTCGACATCGCGGTCAGCAGCGGCCGGGCGCGGTACGCCGGCGTGTCGAACTTCAGCGGCTGGCAGCTGGCGAAGGCGGCGACCTGGCAGCTCGCCTCGCCGGGTACCCGCACCCGGCTGGCGAGCACCCAGATGGAGTACTCGCTCCTCCAGCGGGGCGTGGAGCGGGAGGTGCTGCCGGCGGCGCTCGACCTGGGGGTGGGCCTGCTGCCGTCGTCACCGCTGGGGCGCGGCGTGCTCACCGGCAAGTACCGGACCGCCACGCCGTCCGACTCCCGGGGCGCCTCCGAACAGATGGCGGCCTTCGTGGAGCCGTACCTCGACGAGGCGGCGAGCAGCATCGTCGACGCGGTCGCGACGGCGGCGGACGGACTGGCGGCGACGCCGCTGGAGGTGGCGCTGGCGTGGGTCCGCGACCGGCCGGGGGTGGTGGCACCGATCGTCGGCGCGCGCAATTCTCAGCAGCTGAGCGCGGCGTTGTCAGTGGAGGCGCTTACTCTTCCTGACGAGATCTGCCAGGCGCTCGACGATGTGTCGGCGCCCGTGCACCGCTATCCCGACCAGGACTGGAGCACGCTGTGACTGCGCGTCCCCGGGGGACCTCCCCCGGCCCCCCCGCCGACTCCACCCCTCCCCCGGCGGACCCCGCGGAGGGTTTGGGCGTGGAGGGCACCGGCCTCGCCGCGCCCGCTGACGCGTCGGACGCGTCGGACGCGTCGGACGCCGAAGGCGTCGCGGGCGGGACCGGCGAGGCGGGCGCGGACCCGGCCGCCGGCACAGACGCGGCCGACGCCGACGAGGCAGCCGGCCTGGCCGCCGAAGGGGCTGCGGGAGTGGAGGACACAGGCGGGACGGACGCCGACCTGGCCGACGCTGAGGTAGCTGGGCCGGCGGGCAGCACCGGCGGGGCGGACGAGGCTGTCAGCGTCGAGGAAACCGCCGTCGCCGACGCGACAGGCGCTGACGAGGTAGCGGGCTCGGGCAAGGAGGAGGCTGGGGGAGTGGAGGACACAGGCGGGACGAACGCCGACGGGGCGGACGCGGTCGGCAGCACCGACGCCGCAGGCGGCGAAGGCCAGGCGGAAGCCAACCCGGCCAACGAGGCGAACGCGGCCGACGCTGACGAGGCGGACGCCGAAGGCGTCGCCGGCGCATCGGAAGCCGGCACGGCCGCCGAAGCGGCAACGGCCGGCGCCGACCAGCCAGCAGGCCCGGCCGACCACGAGGCTGCGGCGGTGGAGGACACCGACGCGACGGGCACCGGACGCGGGGCGGACGGCGACGAGCCCGGCAGCACCGCCGCGGCGGACGCCGAAGGCGTCGCGGGTGGTGCGGGCTCCGGGCTGAGTGAGGTCGAGATCGAGATCGCCGCGCAGCGGGAGCTGCGGGAGCGGATCGCGCAGCGGAAGGCGGAGCGGGAGGGGCCCATCGCCAGTGGGACGAAGCTCAGTGGGAAGGCCGCCGATCTGCTCGCCGCCGTGCGGGCCGTGGAGAGCGGCGAGAAGCCGGACCCGGCCTCCTTCGGGTCCCCCGCTCCCGAGCCGCCGCGGCGGGCCGCTCCCATGCCGGCTCCGGCCGCACGCCCGGCACGGCGGCCGCAGGCCGAGCCGGATCCGGACGCCGTCGCCGCCGTGCGCGGCCTGCTCGTGAAGGGCGGCGCGCCCGAGGGGCTCGCCGGGCAGGCCGCCGAGGTCCTGGGCGAGGCGGCCGGTGACGTGCTCGCCGAGGACCCCTGGCAGCTGCTCGCCGTGCCGGGCGTGCGGCCGGAGCAGGCGGACGGGTTCGCCCGTGCGCTGCTCGGCCCGGAGGCCGGGCCCGGCGACGAGCGCCGGACCTCGGCGCTCGTCACGTGGCTGCTGGAGCGCGCCGCTCTCCTGGGGCACACGGCCCTCGACGCACCGGCCGTACGGGCCGCGCTCGCGGAGCGGTCGGTGCCCGATCCGGACGGAGCCGTACAGCAGGCCGTCGCGGACGGCACCGTCCTGGTTTTCCAGGACGGGGTCGACGAGAACGGGGGCGAGGAGGACGAGGAGCACGCCGCCCCGCCCGTGCCCGTGCTGCTGGGGCTCGACCGGTACGCGATGGCGGAGGAAAGCCTCGCGGACGGCCTTGCCAGGCTGGTCAGGACCGGGCCGGCCGATGTCTGGGAGGGGCCGGAGCTCGTACGGGCCGCGGGGGCGCACGGTCTGGTCGTGCACACCGGCGGTGAGGCCTCCCGCGCCGAGCCCGTCGCCCTCGCGGAGACCGCCCGCCGCCTCGGTCTGCGGGCCGTCGTGGCCGTGCACGCGGAGAACGGCGTGCGCAGGCTCGGACCGGACGTCGGCGCCGTGACCGTCGCCGCCCTGCTGGACGGCTCCGCGGGACCCGGCCGTGACGCGGACGGCGCGTTCGCGCTCGACCTGCTCGTCGTACTGGACGCACCACAGCTGGACGTGGAGGCCGCCGCGATGCTGGTGGAGTCCATGCCGGACGGCGGTCGGCTCGTCCTCGGCGGCGACCCGGGCGTGCTCGCCGGCGCGGGTGCGGGCCGGGTGTTCCAGGACCTGCTGGCGGCCCGGGTGTGCCCGCAGATCGCGTCGCGTACGCCCGACCCCGGTCCGCTCGGCGAGCTGGTGTCGGGCATCGGCATCGGCGAGCTGAACCAGGTCGCGGCCCCGGGCAAGGAGGTCGTGATCGTCCCGGTGCGGGACGCGGGCGAGGCCGTGCACCGTACGGTCCAGCTGGTCGCCGACTCGGTGCCGCGGGCCATCGGGGTGCCCGCCGAGCAGACCCAGGTCGTCACGGTGGGGCACGGCGGCTCCGCGGGCACCCGCGAGCTCAACGCGGCGCTCAAGCAGCGCCTCAACCCCGGCGGCGGACGTTTCGGCGGCTTCGATCCCGGCGACCGGGTCGCCTACTCGCAGGCGCCCGGCCGGACGCTCATGGGCACCGTCGTCTCGGCGGACGCGTCCGGGCTGCATCTGGACTGTGATGGCGTCCGGACGGTCGTGCCGAGGGAGCGGGTCGAGTCGGCGCTGCGCCACGGCTGGGCACTCACCGCACACCAGGCCGCCGGCTTGCGCTGGCCGGCCGTGGTCGCCGTGCTGCCGGGCGACGCGGCGCAGGCGCTGAGCAGGCCGTGGGTGTACACGGCGTTCGGCCGGGCCGAGCGGCATCTGTCGGTGGTGCACGGCGTGGACCAGGCGCTCCCGCAGGCGGTCGCCGAGCGCCCGGGCCCGCAGCGCACCACACGGCTGCGGACGCTGCTGGAGGGCCTGCTCGCCGAGCCGGCGCCCCAGCCACAGGGACAGGGACAGGGACAGCAGCCGCAGGAACCGGCACAGCAGGCCCGGTGAACGGCCCCGGCCCGGGACGACCCAGTGTGGGTCGTCCCGGGCCGGGAACGGCGAACGGTGAACGGCACAGGCCGGTCAGGTCTCGTCGTCGGACTCCACCAGCTCCTCGCGCAGCTCGTCCTCGTCGAAGACGGAGCTGACGTCGAACCGGCAGACGACCTGCTCGGGGTCGGCCTGGTCGAAGGGCACGCTCAGCCACTCCCCCGGCTCCGGAAGCTCGTCGGCGGCGGCCACCCACAGCGTGGAGTCGCCCTCCTCGAGACCGAACTCCTTGTGCCGTGAGGCGATTTCGTCCGGCTCGAACTCGCCGAAGAGCACCCCGAGAGCCGCGTGCACGCTGGCGCCGACGACCGGCGCGGTCAGCACGTCCTCGTCCCCGTCCCGCTCGAGGTCCGCGATGCGCTGCGCCTGTGCCAGCAGCCGCTTGGGCTCCACCACGGCGTAGTCCCGGCGGATCAGGACGCTCAGCGCGTTCGGCTCCTCGGGTCCCGCGTACGGCGGCAGGGAATCGTCCGCGCCGGGGATCTCGAAGGGGGTCACCTCGTCATAGCGGTCGTAGAGCCGCTCGTCGTACGCCTCGGCGGCCGCGGCGAGCTCGTTGAAGGCTTCGTAGACGGCCGGGTCGTCGTCTCCGGTGCGGTTCTCGACCGCCTCGAGGTGACGGTCCAGTGCGGCTTTGACCGCCTCGGCGGCGGCACGTACCTCGGCAGCGGTGGGCTGCGCAGCATCAGACATAGTGCAGACGCTATCCGTACCGGGGCGCTGCCCGCACAATAGATGCGATGCCGGAATACGAATTTGTCGACGTGTACGTGCCGCGCGGGGTCTCCCGCACGGAAGCGACCCGTCTGCTGACCGACCATGCCGAGTACGGACACTGGGAGTTGGACCGACTGACCCTGCACCGTGACGGCAGCCGCAGAGTGCGGCTGCGCCGGCGCATCATCCGGCAGGTGCGCGCCACCTGGTGACCGGGACCTGGGACACGTCACGGAGCGGGCCCCGCGACTGCGGGGCCCGCTCCGTGACGTGTTGAGGGCAGAACGCCAGGACACGACCACGGCCGTATCCTGAGCGGTCGGGTCCGGCCCTGGTCTGACCATGACCGGACCTCGGCCGCCGCTCGCCTAGCCGGCCGCGCGCGACCGTCGGTAGAGCACCGTTCCGGCGAGCAGCAGGCCCACGCCCGCCGGCGCCAGCACGTCGAGCGCGTCCATGCCGGTCTCCGCGAGTACCGCGCCGCCACCGTCACGCTGTGTCACGGCCTGGGCGTCGGGCGTGTTCGGAAGGTTCGACGTCCCGGGCGTACTCGGGGTTTCCGGAGTGTTCGGCGTCCCGGGCGTATTCGGGGTTTCCGGAGTGTTCGGCGTCCCGGGCGTATTCGGGGTTTCCGGAGTGTTCGGCGTCCCGGGCTCCTCCGGGCTGCCGGGCTCCTCCGGGTTCACAGGCGGTGTGGCGCCCGAGCCGCTCGCGCACTCGTTGCCGAACGCGGGGTTGAGCAGCCCGCCGACGTCGACGCTGTTGCCACAGACGTTGACCGGTGCGTCGACCGGCAGCTGAACCTGGTTGCCCGAGGCGATGCCGGGCGAGTCGCTCGCCTGGCCTTCCGCTCCGGAGCCGCCACCGCTGTCCCCGGACCCGGAGACATTGGCGCACTGGTTGCCGAACGTGGGGTTGAGCAGCCCGATCACATCGACGGTGTTGCCGCAGATGTTCACCGGGACGTGTACCGGTGCCTGGACCGAGTTGCCGGACAGCACGCCCGGCGAGTTCGAGGCTTCCCCGTGCGCCCCGGCGCCCGCCTGCGCGTAGCCGCCGCCGAGAGCGAGTACGCCGCCCGCAGCAGCCACGGTGATCAGGCCTTTACGCGTGACCTGTCGCATGTCTTGATGCCCTGCCTTCCAGCTTCACGAATGACCCTGGGCACATGCCGAGGGTTGGGAGAAGCGGGCGGCTCCGGAGTGCATGGCGCGCACTCCGGAGCCGCCCGAATCACTGCCGGCCCTACGCGGGCCGAGCCACAACGTCAGGCGGTGACGCAGGCGTTGCCGAAGGCGGGGTTCAGCAGGCCGATGACGTCGGCCGTGTTGCCGCACAGGTTCACGGGCACGTGGACCGGCACCTGGAGCTGGTTGCCCGACAGCACGCCGGGGGAGCCCACAGCGGAACCGCTGGCGCCCGCGTCAGCCATGGCCATGCCCGCACCGGCGAGCAGCAGACCGCTGGTGGCAGCCGCAGTCGCGACGACCTTCTTGATCATTATTCCTCCTGTTGGCAAATGCGGTCCCAGCCGCGGACCGCAACACCTGTAACGAGGAGGAACCACCGGGGCTACGAGTCGTCACCCCCATTCACTCTTTCCAGTCATCTGCGCACATGCTGGCGATTATCGGAGCGTCATCCGAACACCCGGAAAGTCCGCGGCAGCCGACGTCGGCACTGGTCGATCCGGCACCGGCCGATTCAGCACTGGTCGATGAACCGGTCGAGGACCCGCACGCCGAACTTGAGGCCGTCCACCGGCACCCGCTCGTCCACGCCGTGGAACATCCCGGCGAAGTCCAGCTCCGGCGGCAGCTTGAGCGGCGCGAAGCCGAAGCAGCGGATGCCGAGATCGTCGAAGGACTTGGCGTCGGTACCGCCGGAGAGCATGTACGGTACGGCCCTCGCGATCGGGTCCTCCGCCTTCAGCGCCACCTGCATGGCGTCCACCAGCTCCCCGTCGAAGCTGGTCTCCAGCGCCTTGTCGCCGTGCACGTCCTCGCGCCTGACCCGGGGGCCGAGCAGCCGATCCAGCTCCGTGAGGAACTCCTCCTCGTAGCCCGGCAGGAAACGGCCGTCCACGTGCGCGGTCGCCTGGCCCGGGATGACGTTCACCTTGTAGCCGGCGCCGAGCATGGTGGGGGCCGCGGAGTTGCGCAGGGTGGCGCCGACCATCTTGGCGATGCCGCCGAGCTTGGCGAGGGTCGCGTCCATGTCCTCGGGGTCGAGTGGTGTGCCGAGGGCGTCGGACAGCTCGTCCAGGAAGGACCGCACGGTCTTGGTGACCCGCACCGGCCAGGTGTGGCGGCCGAGTCGGCCGACGGCCTCGCACAGCTCGGTGATGGCGTTGTCGTTGTTGGTCATCGAGCCGTGGCCGGCGGTGCCATCCACGGTCAGGCGCATCCAGTGCATGCCCTTCTGCGCCGTCTCCACCAGATACAGCCGCAGGTTCTCGTTGACGGTGAAGGAGAAGCCGCCGACCTCGCCGACGGCCTCGGTGACGCCCTCGAAGAGGGCCGGGTGCTTGTCGACCAGATACCGGGCGCCGTAGGTGCCGCCGGCCTCCTCGTCGGCGAGGAAGGCGAGGACGACGTCCCGCGGGGGCTTGCGGCCGCTGCGCAGCCTGTCCCGTACGACCGCGAGCGTCATCGCGTCCATGTCCTTCATGTCGACCGCGCCCCGGCCCCACACGCAGTCCTCGGCGATCTCGCCGGAGAAGGGGTGGTGGGTCCAGTCGTCCGCGTTCGCGGGGACCACGTCGAGGTGGCCATGGATGAGCAGCGCGGGCCGGGACGGGTCCTCGCCCTCGATGCGGGCCACGGTGGAGGCGCGCCCCTTGTGGGACTCGAGGATCTGCGGCTCCAGGCCGACCTCGGCGAGCTTTTCCGCGACGTACTCGGCGGCGGCGCGCTCACCCGGCCCGGAGTGGTCGCCGTAGTTGCTGGTGTCGATCCTGATCAGCTCACGGCAGAGATCGACGACCTCGTCCTCGCCCGTGACCGCCCGGGCTGTGTTCGACTCGCTCACGCTGATTCCTCCCGCTGTCGCTGCTGGTGGTCCGGGCTCATCCTCTCGCCATCGTGCTCCCGGCCCAAGGGCGGCCACCGGCCCTTTGCCCGGCGGGCGGCGGGTGCGGGGGCGTGATCGAGCGGTGTCGAATGTTTGCTATGGTTTTCCACGTCGGAACGGCCCAGGGCCGCGAGACAGACACCTTGTCCGGGTGGCGGAATGGCAGACGCGCTAGCTTGAGGTGCTAGTGCCCTTTATCGGGCGTGGGGGTTCAAGTCCCCCCTCGGACACCAGCAAAGACCCCAGTTCATCTGGGGTCTTTCGCATTTCTGGGCGATGGCGTGACCAACCACGGGACCAACGGCCCCGCGAATTCCCAGGTCAGACCAGGGACGACATCGAACATCCACCAGTCGGTTCCCGCCAGCGGCAGCCCGCAGTCGTCCTGGGTGACGTCCAGGACGCGGATGTCCTCCCCAGCCTGCATGTTGCCGGGGATACCCCAGGCGAACCGATACCGCTGGTACTCGGTCAGCGGCTGCCGCACGATCCGTACGCCCTTGACGCCCTCCGGCCTCACCCCGGCAAGGCCCCGCAGGGCCCGCATCGCCTTCGTGCGATGCGCGATTGATCTGCGTCGGGCCGGAAGTTCGGTGCGCGCTGCGGGAATCCCCGAACATCCACCAGTGGCTGCCTCCTCGGACGCAGGGCGTGAGCGGGTCCGAGTGGTCGGGCGCCACGCGCCTCGCCACCGGCGTCCTGCGGGCGCACCCGGTGCTACGCTGCATTCGACCGTCCAGACGGTCGGCCGGTGGATCGGACGAGAGACAGGCGGAACAGTGCGCGATCGACTCCTCGACGCCGTGGAGCGACTGCTGGTCAAGGGCGGTGTGGACGCGGTCCGGCTGGACGCCGTCGCCGCGGAGGCGGGCGTGAGCAAGGGCGGTCTGCTCCACCACTTCCCGAGCAAGCGCGCTCTCGTCGCGGGTGTGGTGCAGCGGCTGGTCGACAGGTTCGAGGCGGCACTGCCGGGCCCGGGAGCGCCGGCCGGCGCGTTCACCACCGCCTGGCTCGACGCCTCGATCCCGCAGGAGTCGCCGGAGCCCGGCAGGGCCGGTCCCGACGAGGTGCCCATAGCGCTGCTCGCCGCGGCCGCCGGGCCGGAGGTGCTCGACGTCCTGCAGCGCCACTACCAGGAGTGGCAGGAGCGGCTGGACGCGGACGGGCTGCCGTCCGGCGTCGCCACCCTCGTGCGCATGGCGGTGGACGGCTGGTGGACGGCGCGGCTGCTCGGCCTCGCCCCGCCGCACGGCGCGGCCCACGCCGAACTGCGCGGAATCGTCGGCGAGCTCATCGCCACGGGACGCGTCGGCGCAGGTCCGGGAGGCAAGGCCGACAACATCACGAGCACGGATCCCGTGGACACGGACGGGGTGGCGCACTGATGGGGGCACTGCTGGTCGCGGGAGCGATCGTCTCCGAGGTGATCGCGACCCTGTCGCTGCGTGCTTCGCACGGTCTGACCCGGCTCGGCCCGACCGCCCTGGTGGTCGTCGGCTACGGCGTCGCGTTCGTGTTGCTTGCGCAGGCACTCAAGACGCTCAACGTCGGTCCGGTGTACGCGATCTGGTCCGGCGTCGGCACGGTGGGCGCGTTCCTGGGCGGCGTCGTCCTCTTCGACGAGCCGGTCAAGCCCGCGACACTCATCGGGATCGCCCTCGTCATCATCGGCGTCGTCGTGATGTACGTGGGCGGCGGGATGGAGCACTGACGACGCGGGAGCGCGGTTTTCGCCTGGTGAAGTCGGCGATGCTCGTGACCGACCTGGCCTTCCTCGCCTACTGGTCCGCGTCGCTGCTGACCCTCGTCCCGGCCGGACACGCGTACAAGGACTTCGACGACCCGGTGATGAGCGACTGGAACTACTCGTTCCTGCCGCTGGACGTGGCCGCCGGTGCGACCGGGCTCGCGGCCCTGTATCTGCTGCGCGTCAAGGGCGCCGGGCGCTTCGCGCGCCACCGGGCGGCGTGGCGGCCGCTGATGCACGTGTCACTGACGCTGACGAGCACCGCCGGCCTGCAGGCCGTGGTGTTCTGGGCGCTGCGCGGGGACTGGTCGGTTGCCTGGTGGGTGCCCAATCTGTTCCTGCTGTTGTTCCCCGTCCCCGCGATCGTGCTGCTGATGCGGCAGGAGACCGGCCACAGCGGTCAGGACGGTACCCGAACGCCCGGGTCGGTGGGGCATACAGTCTCATCGGTGAGACGCAGAAACCGGGCGGCCGTCCCCGCCCCGCTCCCCCAGCGCGACGGCATCGACCCCGTGCGGCTGCGGCTGCCGGAGGACCCCGGCGGCCGCTGGCCGACCGTGCGCGACCATCTGCTGGACCGGTACGGGGCCGCCGTCGGCCCGGCCCGGGTGGAGTCGATGCTGCGGGACGGACGCTTCGTCGGCACGGACGGCCCGGTCGCCGGGGACGAGCCGTACACGGCGGGACGCCTTCTCTGGTTCCACCGGGACTTCCCCGCGGAGCGGCCGGTGCCCTTCGGGATCGGGATCGTGCACCGCGACGAGCACATCGTGATCGCCGACAAGCCGCACTTCCTCGCCACCACGCCGCGCGGCGGCCATGTGAAGGAGACGGCCGTGGCCAGGCTGCGCCGCGATCTCGGGCTGCCGGCGCTGCAGCCCGCGCACCGGCTGGACCGGCTGACGGCGGGCCTGGTGCTCTTCGTCGTACGGCCAGGGGACCGGGGCGCGTACCAGACGATGTTCCGCGACCGGCGGGTGCGCAAGGAGTACGAGGCGCTCGCGCCCCACGACCCGGCGGTGGCGCTGCCGCGGACCGTGCGGAGCCGGATCGTCAAGGAGCGCGGGGTGCTCGCGGCGCGGGAGGTGCCCGGCGAGCCGAACAGCGAGACCCGGATCGAGCTGCTCGGCGCGGACGCCGGGACCGGCCGGTACCGGCTGCTGCCGGCCACCGGCCGTACCCATCAGCTGCGGGTCCATATGAACGGCCTGGGGCTGCCGATCCTGAACGACCCGCTGTTCCCCGTCGTGCTGCCCGAGGCGCCGGAGGACTTCTCCCGCCCGCTGCAACTGCTGGCGAGGGCCCTGGAGTTCACCGACCCCGTCACCGGGGAGCGGCGCCGGTTCGAGAGCCGGCTGAGCCTGGCTCAGTGGCCCCGGTCCACCCACTCCTGAAGGTGCGGCGCCTCGGCGCCGATGGTGGTGGTGCCGCCGTGGCCGGTGCGGACGACGGTGTCCGGCGGCAGGGCGAGCAGCCGGTCTCGGATGGAGTCGATGATGGTCGGGAAGTGGGAGAACGACCGCCCGGTCGCGCCCGGACCGCCCTGGAACAGCGTGTCCCCGGTGAACACGGTGGCGAGGCCGGGGGCGTGGAGGCAGACGGCGCCGGGGGCGTGACCGGGAGTGTGCAGCACGGTCAGGGCGGTGTCCGCGACCGTGATCACCATGCCGTCGGTGAGGTCCCCGTCGGGGGCGCGTTCGGGATGGGTCTGCTTCCACAGGGGCAGGTCGTCCGGGTGGAGCAGGATCGGCGCGCCGGTGGCGGCGGCGAGCGCCGGGGCCGCGTCGATGTGGTCGTTGTGCGCGTGGGTGCAGACGACGGCGCGCAGTCTACGGCCGCCGAGTGCCGCGAGGATGGCCTCCGCGTCGTGGGCGGCGTCGACGACGATCGCCTCGGTGTCGTCGCCGACGATCCAGACGTTGTTGTCGACGTCCCAGGTGCCGCCGTCGAGCGAGAAGGTGCCAGAGGTGACCAGGTGGTCGATACGGGCCGCCATCAGAGCCGCACCACCGATCGCAGCACGTCGCCCTCGTGCATCCGGGCGAACGCCTTCTCGACGTCCCCGAGTCCGATGGTCTCCGTGACGAACGCGCCGAGGTCGATACGGCCCTGCTGGTGCAGGTCGACCAGCATCGGGAAGTCGCGGGAGGGCAGGCAGTCGCCGTACCAGGACGACTTGAGCGCGCCGCCGCGGCCGAAGACGTCCAGGAGCGGCAGTTCGAGCTTCATGTCCGGGGTCGGGACGCCGACCAGGACGACGGTACCGGCCAGGTCGCGGGCGTAGAAGGCCTGTTCGTACGTCTCCGGGCGGCCGACGGCCTCGATGACGACGTCCGCGCCGAAGCCGCCGGTGAGTTCGCGGATCGCCTCGACGGCGTCACCGGTACGGGAGTTGACGGTGTGGGTGGCGCCCATCCGCTTCGCGGTCTCGAGCTTGCGGTCGTCGATGTCGACGGCGATGATCGTCGCCGCTCCGGCGAGCCGGGCGCCGACGACGGCCGCGTCCCCGACGCCGCCGCAGCCGATGACGGCCACCGAGTCGCCGCGGCCGACCTGGCCGGTGTTGATGGCGGCGCCGATGCCGGCCATCACTCCGCAGCCGAGCAGGCCGGCCACGGCCGGGGAGACCGCCGGGTCGACCTTGGTGCACTGGCCCGCGGCGACCAGGGTCTTCTCGGCGAAGGCGCCGATGCCGAGGGCGGGCGACAGTTCGGCGCCCGACTCGGCGAGGGTCATCTTCTGCCGGGCGTTGTGGGTGTCGAAGCAGTACCAGGGCCGGCCGCGCAGACACGCCCGGCACCGGCCGCACACCGCGCGCCAGTTGAGGATCACGAAGTCCCCGGGCGCGACCTCGGTGACGCCGTCGCCGACCGACTCCACGACGCCGGCGGCCTCGTGGCCGAGCAGGAACGGGAACTCGTCGTTGATCCCGCCCTGCTTGTAGTGCAGATCGGTGTGGCAGACACCGCAGGCCTGCACCTTGACCACGGCCTCGCCCGGGCCCGGGTCGGGGATCGTGATCGTCTCCACCCGTACCGGCTCGTTCCTTCCGGGTGCGATCACACCTTGCACCTGCTGCGGCATCGCAGTACCTGCCCTTCCTCGCGCAGTTGACGTCGTCACCCACTATGACCCGTCACGTCAGGGCGCGAGGACGTCGAGCTCCTGAAGGGCGCCGACGGCGATCTCCCGGGTGAGCCGCTCGGCCCGTTCGGCGTCGCCCTCGCGGACGGCCTCGGCGACCTGCACATGCAGGGTGACCGCCGCCGGGTCGGGGTCGTCGAACATCACATGGTGGTGGGTGCGGCCGGCGAGCACCTCGGCGACGACGTCACCGAGCCGGGCGAACATCTCGTTGCCGGAGGCGTTGAGCACCACCCGGTGGAAGGCGATGTCGTGTTTCAGATACCCCTCGAGCTGCTGGCCGCGGGAGGTGGCGACCATGCCGAGCGCCTCCTCGGTCAGCGCCGCGCACTGCTCGGGGGTCGCGTTCACGGCGGCGAGGCCGGCCGCGACCGGTTCGACCGCGGAGCGGAGCACGGTGAGCGAGCGGAGCTGACGCGGACGGTCGCTGCCGGCGAGCCGCCAGCGGATGACGCGGGGGTCGAAGACGTTCCACTCCTCGGTGGGGCGCACCGTGACGCCGACGCGGCGCCGTGACTCCACGAGGTGCATGGACTCCAGGACGCGTACGACTTCCCGGACGACGGTGCGCGACACGTCGAAGCGCTGGGCCACCTCGTCGGTGCGCACCACGCTGCCCTGCGGATACTCGCCCGCGGTGATCGCCAGACCGAGGGTGTCGAGCACGTGCGTGTGGAGCCCTCGGCCTTCTGTGGTCATGGACAAAGGGTACGGCGCGTGATCACCGACCGACCCCTCGGCAACAAAAAGTATGACGTTTACGTCTCGCCCTCTTGAATACGTCGTACCTAATAGGTTTCAGTAGCGCGACGGACCGACGTCGAAGGTCGACGAGGACAGCGAGGAACGTAATGAGCACCCCCCACGTCGTCGTGGTGATGGGCGTGGCAGGGACCGGCAAGACCACGATCGGCCCCCTGCTCGCCGCCGCCCTGGGCGTCCCCTACGCCGAGGGCGACGACTTCCACCCCCCGGCGAACATCGCCAAGATGTCGGCCGGCGTCCCGCTGGACGACGAGGACCGCCGGCCGTGGCTCGACGCCGTCGGCGCGTGGGCCCACGGCAGGGCGGGGCTCGGCGGAGTGGTCTCCAGCTCCGCGCTCAAGCGTGAGTACCGCGACCGGCTGCGGGCGGCAGCGCCCGACGCCGTGTTCCTCCACCTCACCGGCAGCCGCGAGCTCGTCGAGCGGCGGATGGCGGAGCGCACGGGGCACTTCATGCCCACCGCGCTGCTGGACTCCCAGTTCGCGACCCTCCAGCCCCTGGAGGACGACGAGGCGGGCGTCGCCGTCGATGTGTCCGGAAGTCCCGAAGAAATCACCGAACGGGCCGTCGCCGCGCTGCGCGGGCTCGAAGACTAAGGAATCACCGTGACCAGTCTCAGCGTCGAGTCGCTGGCAGCGGACACCGTCGAACCGATCACCTCGGCGGGTAACGCACAGCTCGGCATCGCCGTCCTCGCGGGCATCGCCGCCATCGTGCTGCTCATCACCCGGTTCAAACTGCACCCCTTCCTCGCCCTGACCATCGGGTCGCTCGCGCTCGGCGCGCTCGCCGGGGCGCCGCTGGACGCGGCCATCGTCTCCTTCACCACCGGCCTCGGCTCGACCGTCGCGGGCGTCGGCGTGCTGATCGCCCTCGGCGCGATACTCGGCAAGCTGCTCGCCGACTCCGGCGGCGGCGACCAGATCGTCGACACGATCCTCGCCAGGGCGAGCGGGCGGTCCATGCCGTGGGCGATGGTCCTGATCGCCTCCATCATCGGACTTCCGCTCTTCTTCGAGGTCGGCATCGTCCTGCTGATCCCGGTCGTGCTGATGGTCGCCAAGCGCGGCAACTACTCGCTGATGCGGATCGGCGTCCCGGCGCTGGCCGGCCTCTCCGTGATGCACGGCCTCATCCCGCCGCACCCCGGCCCGCTCGTGGCCATCGACGCCATCGGCGCCAACCTCGGCGTGACGCTGGCGCTCGGCCTCGTCGTCGCCGTACCGACGGTGATCGTCGCCGGTCCGGTGTTCTCCAAGTACGCCGCGCGCTGGGTCGACATCCCCGCGCCCGAGAAGATGCTGCCGCAGCGTCCTTCGGAGGACCTGGAGAAGCGTCCCGGCTTCGGCGCGACCGTCGCCACGGTCCTGCTGCCCGTCGTCCTGATGATGGCGAAAGCCCTGGTCGACATCGTCGTGGACGACCCCGGGCACACCGTCCAGCGCGTCACCGACGTCATCGGCTCGCCGCTGATCGCACTCCTCGCCGCCGTGATCGTCGGCCTGTTCACCCTCGGCCGCGCCGCCGGATTCACCAAGGACCGCCTCGCCTCGACCGTCGAGAAGTCGCTCGCCCCGATCGCCGGCGTGCTGCTCATCGTCGGCGCCGGCGGCGGCTTCAAGCAGACACTGATCGACATCGGCGTCGGCCGGATGATCCTCGACTTCTCCGAGAACTGGGCCATCCCGACCCTGCTGCTCGCCTGGCTGATCGCCGTGGCGATCCGGCTGGCGACCGGCTCCGCGACCGTGGCGACGATCTCCGCGGCCGGCCTGGTCGCCCCGCTCGCCGCCGACATGTCGACCCCGCACGCCGCACTGCTGGTCCTGGCGATCGGCGCGGGCTCGCTCTTCTTCAGCCACGTCAACGACGCCGGCTTCTGGCTGGTGAAGGAGTACTTCGGGATGAGCGTCGGCCAGACGATCAAGACCTGGTCGGTGATGGAGACGATCATCTCGGTCGTCGGCATCGTCGTCGTCCTGCTGCTGTCACTCGTCCTCTAGCCACCGCGGGTGACGCTCCCGCGACCAGCGGCGCTCGACCGACCCGGTGCGCATGCCACGGCGTGCCTCCGGGTCGGCGAGCGCCATCGCGATGTGCCCGGCGACCGCGATCCCGACCGCGAGCGACAGCCAGTCGTGCACGAACGTCGCGCTCGTACGCCACACCAGCGGCGTGAGCCCGGTGAACCACATCACCAGTCCGGTCCCGAGCATGACCAGCGCAGCGCCGGCGATCCAGGCGGCGTAGATCTTCTGCCCGGCGTTGAACTTGCCCGCCGGGCGCGCGTCCGGGCCGTACCGGCGGCGGCGTACGGCCCGCAGCCACTCCCGGTCGTGCGGCGCGAAGCGGTTCAGCCGGCGCAGGTCCGTGCGGAACGGGCGGGAGGCCAGCCCGAGCAGGAACGGCGCCGGCAGCAGCAGCCCCGACCACTCGTGGACGGTCACCACGAGGTGGCGGCGGCCGACGAGTTCGGCGAGCTGGGGTACGTAGAGCACGGCCGCGGTCGCGACACAGATCAGCATCAGGGCGGCGGTGGTGCGGTGCACCCAGCGCTCGCCGCGGCTGAACCGGCGTCTGCGGCCGGTCCGTTCAGACGGTGGGCGTGTCGCTTCGGCCGTTGGACCGGCCGACCCAGGCGTCGACGTCATAGCCCCGCTCCTCCCAGTAGCCGGGGCGGACGGCATCGGTGACCGTGATCCCGGAGAGCCATTTCGCCGACTTGTAGAAGTACATCGGCGCCACATAGAGCCGTACCGGGCCGCCGTGCGAATGGCTGACCGGCTTGTCCTGCATCCGCAGCGCGACGAGGACGTCGTCACGGCGCGCCTGCGTGAGCGTCAGGCTCTCGCTGTACGTGCCGTCGAAGCAGGTGAAGCGGATCGCGCGGGCGGTCGGCCGTACGCCGGCGGCGTCCAGCAGGTCGGAGAGCCGTACGCCCTCGAACGGCGTGTCCGGCACCCGCCACCCGGTGACGCACTGCACGTCCCGCACGACGCGGGTCTGCGGCAGGGCCCGCAGGTCGGCGAGGGTGTACGTGGCCGGGTTCCGGACCAGGCCGTCGACGGTGAGGCGGTAGTCCTCTGCGCTCTTGCGGGGGACGGACGAGGCGACGGAGTAGTAGCGGAAGCCGCCGCCGTTCGGGAGCAGGCCGGTGAGCCCGGTCGGATCCTTGTCCGCGGCGGCCCCGAGGAAACCCTCCAGCCCGCGCTGCAGCGCCGGCGCGGCGACGACTCCGGCGGCGCCGAGGCCGAGCATGCCGAGGACGAGGCGGCGGCCGAGGGGTTTTCCGGCGTGGTCGGCGTCCGCGGACGGGTCCGGGGCGGGGCCGGCGGGGCGGTCTGTGGTCACGCTCCGATTCGAGCACCCGGCCGTCGGCGGGTCCAGGGCCCGGCGTCGTCCGTCAGACTTCCGTCACACTCCGGCGAGCAGCGTGAACGCCCTCGGCGACGGCACCCCCCTGCCCGGAGCAGTGCGTTCCGTTTTCTCTGCCGAAGATCTCGTGTCCATGCCAATCCTTTGGTACGTTCCCGTCTGCCTCCCCCCACCACGGATCGGGCAATGCTCCGGACAGGACGTCGCGCCCACCCTTCGGCGCGCCTCCGACCTGGGGCGGAGCTCCTTTTGACGGGAGTTCACGTGGTCGTGTCGCACAGACAATCCCGCACGCGCAACGCACTGTCGTGCGCGGTGGTGGCAGCCGCCGCAGCCGGACTGCTGCCCTTCACCGCCTTCTCACCCGCCGGAGCGACGGAGGACGACTTCAGGCCCCAGCTCGTCACGGTGGACACCCCCACCAGAGCGGACAGGACCGAGCTCGGCACGCTCGGTCTCGATGTCACCGAGCACGCGGGACACGGATACACCGAGGTGGTCCTGCACCAGCCCGGCGACGCCCTGGCCCTGCGCGCGGCCGGTTTCACCTGGCAGGTGCGCATCCCGGACCTCGTGCTGCGGGAGTCCGAGATCAACGCCGCCAACCGCGCCTACGCGGCGGCCACCACCACCTCGCCGCTGCCGTCCGGCCGCGACGGCTACCGCGGCCTCGACGACTACAACAGCGATCTCGACCGGCTCGCCGCGGCGCACCCGGATCTGGTCAAGAAGATCACGCTCAGGCACCGGAGCCTCGAGGGAAAGCCCGTCCACGGGATCGAGATCGCGCACGACGTCACGGCCGCCGTGGAGGGGCGGCCGGTGTTCGTCATGCTGGGTCTGCACCACGCCCGTGAATGGCCGTCCGGCGAGCACGCCATGGAGTTCGCCCACGACCTGGTCAAGAACCACGGCACCGACGACCGGATCACGTCGCTGCTGAAGAAGGCCCGGATCGTGGTCGTGCCCGTCGTCAACGTCGACGGCTTCGAGAAGTCCTTCAACGACGGACAGCTGGTCGACCTGCGTACGGTCGACGGCGGCGGCACGGCGTCCATCCTGGCCACGCCCGGCAACGCCTACAAGCGGAAGAACTGCCGGATCGTCGACGGCCAGGCCCCACTGGCCGGCGAATGCTCCCTGACGAGCAGTCCGGGCGGCTTCGGCGCCGGCGTCGACCTCAACCGCAACTACGGCGCCTACTGGGGCGGCCCGGGCGCGGCGGCCGAGTCCGTCGACCCCACCTACCGGGGCGCCGCGCCCTTCTCGGAGCCGGAGACCCGGAACATCCGCGACCTGATCAGCAGCCGGCAGGTGACCGGGCTGATCACCAACCACACCTTCTCCAACCTGGTACTCAGCCCCGGCGGCGTCGCGCCGGACACGGTCGGCCCCGGCGGAGTGCCGGTCGGCTCCGCGGCCGACGACGAGGCGCTGACGGCGCTCGGCGACAGGATGGCCGCCCAGAACGGCTACACGAGCCAGCACAGTTGGGAGCTCTACGACACCACGGGCTCCACCGAGGACTGGTCGTACAACGCGACCGGCGGCTTCGGCTACACCTTCGAGATCGGTCCGGACGAGTTCCATCCGCCGTTCGCCGAGGTCGTCGACGAGTACCTGGGCGCCGGCGAGTACGCGGGCGGGGGCAACCGGGAGGCGTACCTCATCGCACTGGAGAGCGCCGTCGACACCGCGACCCACTCGGTGATCTCCGGCAGGGCCCCCGCGGGCGCGACCCTGCGGCTGCGCAAGAGCTTCGCCACCCCGACCTGGTCCGGCAGCGTCCAGGACACCCTGGACACCACGATGACCGTCGGCTCCGGCGGCTCGTACACCTGGCACGTCAACCCCTCGACCCGGCCCGTCGTCAAGGCGCGCCAGCTCCAGGTGATCGGCTCCGAGCCGCTGGAGCGGCAGTCCTACACGGGCACGACCGCTCCGGGGCAGCGCACCGAGCAGGATTTCACCGTGGGCCGCGAGGCGGACGTCCTCGAAGTGACGCTGGACTGGCCGACCCCGGACGACCTCGACCTGTATGTGCTGCGGAAGAACGCGGACGGCACGCTCACCCAGGTCGCGAGCTCCGCCGGGTTCGTCGGCGAGAAGGAACGCGTACTCCTCCAGGCCCCGGAGCAGGGCGCCTACGTGCTGCGGGTCGAGAACTTCGCCTCGGCCACACCCTCCTGGACGCTCACCGCGTCGCTCTTCGACGCCACCGAGGAGCAGACCGGCGGTCTGATCGAGAACTGGACGCTGACCTGCGAGAAGGACGGCAAGTTCCTCGAACGGGTGCCCGTCGTCGTCGACCGGGGTCAGCGGGTCAAGGCCGATCTGAAGACCTGTGCCAAGAACTGGGGCGAGAACTGATGGCGCGCACCGCCGGCAAAGCCCGCCGGCTCCGCGCCCTGGTCGTGTCCGCGACACTCGCGGTGTGCGTCTCGCTGCTGCCCGCGCCGGCCGCGGGCGCCGAAGAAGCGGCCGGCGCCGATGTCGCCGTCTCCACCGTCGACGGCCGTCAGGTCGTGGACGGGGCCGTGCACGGCGCCCTGAACGGCGCCGTCGACGTGACCGGCACCGCCCGCACCGGATCCCCCGTGCCCGGTCCGACCGCGCCGCTCCACGCGGACGCCGGGGACAGCGGCCATGTCGCCGCCGGCGAGAAGACCGTGCTGCTCGGCAGCGCGTACGGCGGGACCGCGCCCTACACCTGGGCGTGGTCGGCGGAGCAGGGCGCCGTCACGGGCCAGGACTCGTCGAGTGCCGTCTTCGACACCGCGGGCCTGGCCGCCGGCGCCTACGAGCTGCGGCTGAGCGTCGGCGACGCGGCCGGCGCGACGACGTCCGACACCGTCAAGGTCGTGGTGGTGGACGAGACGTCCTCGACGCTTCTCGAGGAGACGCGGTCCGACACCACCCCGGGAGCCTTCCCCACCGGCCAGGCCGTCGAGTTCCCCTTCGACGTGCCCTCCGGCGTGAGCTCCCTCGACGTCACCCTGTCGTGGACGACGACCGCCCAGGACTACGACCTGCGGGTCACCGACCCGTCCGGCGAGGTGGTGGCCCGCTCCGAGTCGGCCGGGCACCCCGAGAAGACGTCGGTGCCGTCGCCCGCCGCCGGCACCTGGAAGGTCGTCGCGGTCAAGTGGGCGACCGTCGCCGACGAGGTGACCGCCCAGGTCGTGGCCCGCGAGCGCCCGGCCGATCCCCGGCCGCGCGTGGCGGCCGGCGGCCCGTACGAATTCGGGACCGGCGACGGACAACGGCTCACCGGTAGCGTCTCCGGCGGCACGGAACCCGTCACCGCGGCCTGGGACCTCGACGCCGACGGGCACTTCGACGACGGCGCCGGCGCCACGGTCGCGACCGCCCTGCCGGAAGGCCGGCACCTGGTCACCCTCAAGGCGACCGACGCCGCAGGCCTGGAGCGGCGAGAGACCACGTCCGTGCTGGTGGGCAGCGCCGAACGGCTCGCCGCCGGGCCGCCGGTCACCGTCATCGGCATCGCCGACACCGGGATCAACCCGTACCACCTGGAGTTCTCCGCCCGCACCTATCCGGATCCCGATGTCCTGGCGCTGACGGAGAACTTCACCCGGCATCCGTCGGAGTACATCCCGGGCTACCCGGCGTCCGCGCCGGCCGTCCCCGTCACCCTCGGCCAGGGCTATCTGCCCGCCGCCGACCAGGAGTTGTGGACCAGCGAACGGGTACCGGGCGGCAGGCTGCACTGGATACCCGGCACCAAGATCGTCGGCGCGTACTCCGCCTCCCTGGACGGCGAGCACCCCGTGCTCGACGACAACGGCCACGGCACCGGTTCCGCCTCGGTCTCCGCGGGCAACCGCTACGGCTACTGCCCGTCCTGCCTGCTGGTCATGGTGGAGGGCCTCGACGAGACGGTCGCCACGCGCTACCCGTGGGTCGACATCACCTCGCACTCCTTCGGCTACATCGGCGGCGCGCCCGTCGGCCCGGTGCTCAGCGGTGAGGAGGTCACCAAGGAGGCCGCGGAGCGCGGCCAGACCGTGCTGTTCGCCGCCGGCAACGGCGTCGGCAACGCCTTCGACGTGCCCGTCAGCACCTGGCACTCCGACCAGACCGGACCCGACTGGAACATCACCGTCGGCGCGCTGCGCCGGGACGACGGGCGGGCGGTCGTCGGCGACGGCATCCCCGTGCACCTGTCGTCGTGGGGCATCGGCAGCCTGCCGTCCGCCTGCCACACCGGGGTGCACTGCCAGGACCAGTTCAGCGGCACGTCGGCGGCGACCCCGTACACCGCCGGTGTCTTCGGCACCACGCTGCAGCGGGTCCGCGACGCCGTCGGCGACCCGAACGCCGGCCAGAAGGCCGGACAGGTCGTCGCCGAGGGCGGGGCCGTGCCGGAGAGCGTGTACCTGCACGACGGCAGGCTCACCCGGGCCGAACTGCGGGAGGCTGTCCTGAAGAACGCCTTCCCGCTCGGTGCGGAGGACCTGCCGTCCGCGAGCTGGCCGCTGGCCTCGCCGTACACGGCGGGCAACGTCCTCTTCGAGGGCTACGGCGCCGCGACGCCCGAGACCGTACGGCGCGCCGTGGACACCCTGCTCGGCAGGGCGCTGCTGCCCGAACGGCCCGTCGAGGACGACTTCTTCGCGACCGACCGGGCGATCCGCGACAGCGTCTGGGGCGGCTACGACCGTGACGGCGACGGCGCCGAGGACCCGGCGGCGATGCCCACCGGTCTCTCCGTCTCGCTCGACGACGTGGCCACCCTCGACGGCGCGCTCGGCGTCCTGCGCCGGACGGCCGCCGCCCGCGACGACACGGCCACGGCCCAAGCCCCCGCCGGGGAAGGCATGTTCGGCTACTACCTGCACCAGGGGCCGGACTGCGGCGCGGAACGGACGATGGACCGCACCGACCGGACCGGCGACGCGGACGGCTGCGCCGTCGGCGACACGCTGTCCTCGGCCGCCCCGTACCTGCCGACGGCCGCCTTCCCGGCGACCGACACCCTCGGCGCACCCCTGGCGTCCGGCTCACTGGTGCGGGCGGAGCTGTACCTGCGCACCGGTGCCCCCGCCGCGATGGTGGGACCGACGGTCGTGCTCCAGGCGACCGACCGGGAGATCGGGCGCGGCAAGGCCGCTGCGCAACTCGTCACCGGGGGCTGGACGAGGTTCACCGTGGACTTCGACACGGCCCGGCACGCGTTCACGGGCGAGCAGTTGACGGTGCAGCTGCTGTCGGACACCACCGCGCTCGTCTCGGTGGGATACGAGGGCGACCACGCCTCGAAGCTGACGGTCGGCCCCGCGGCGCTGCCGCCCACCGGCCTGGAGTTCGGGGCCACGATCGACTCCCCCACCGACGGCTCAGAGGCCGTGGCGGGACAGGCAGTCGTCGCCGGCGGCCGGTTCGCCTTCCCCGACCTCGGCAGTGACCCCGAGGGGGTCGGCGGGCGGCCGGAGACCCACCGCGTGCAGGGCTCCGTCGACGACGCCACGTTCGCCTCGCCCGTCAGCGCGGAGCTCGACGACGCCACCGGCACCTGGCGGGCCGGCCTCGGCAGGCCGGCCGTGGGCGAGCACGTGCTGTACGTCCGCGCCGTGCGGGACGGCACGCCGTCCGAGGCGGCCCGGTCCACGTTCCGCGTGGTGCCGGACGCCCGGGTCGAATGGCAGGTCGTGACGCGCAACGCGCCGGTGGACGCCGCCGGGTGGAAGCCCGCGACGGGGCTCGCCGACTGGTCGTTCCGGCTGGACACCGGGGCGTACGGGACCGGTCACCGGACGATCGTCGTCCGCCTGGTGGAACAGGGGGTGGAGACGGCCCGGGACACGGTCCGGGCGGCCTTCCGCTGACCCGGCCGCGCCAAAGGGCCGGCGTCCCTTCGGGGATGCCGGCCCTCCGCCGTCCGCGGGTCCGCCCCTACCCCACCGCGGCGGCCGCCGCTCTCCCCGCCGCGCGCCCGGAGAAGAGGCAGCCGCCCAGGAACGTGCCCTCCAGCGACCGGTAGCCGTGGACGCCGCCGCCGCCGAAGCCCGCCGCCTCGCCCGCGGCGTACAGGCCGGTCAGCGGGGTGCCGGACGCGTCGAGGACGCGCGAGGACAGGTCCGTCTCCAGACCGCCGAGGGACTTGCGGGTCAGGATGTTGAGGCGGACGGCGATCAGCGGGCCCGCCTTCGGGTCCAGCAGGCGGTGCGGCGCGGCCGTGCGGATCAGCTTGTCGCCGAGGTACTTGCGGGCGCCCCGGATCGCCGTGACCTGGAGGTCCTTGGTGAACGGGTTCGCGATCTCCCGGTCCCGCGCGGTGATCTCGTGCCGCAGCTCCGCCTCGTCGATCAGGTCGTCGCCGGTGAGCCGGTTCATGCCGCGCACCAGCGCGCCGAGGTCCTTCTCCACGACGAAGTCGACGCCCTTGTCCATGAACGCCTTCACCGGCGCCGGCACGTCCGCCCTCGCCCGTACGAAGACGTCACGGACGGACCTGCCCGTCAGGTCCGGGTTCTGCTCGGAGCCCGACAGCGCGAACTCCTTGCCGATGATCTTCTGGTCGAGGACGAACCAGGTGTAGCCGTGGCCGGTGCGCATGATGTGGTCGAGCGTGCCGAGGGTGTCGAAGCCGGGGAACAGCGGCACCGGCAGCCGTTTGCCGCGTGCGTCCAGCCAGAGGCTGGACGGGCCGGGCAGGATCCGGATGCCGTGCCTGGCCCAGATCGGGTTCCAGTTCTCGATGCCCTCGGTGTAGTGCCACATCCGGTCGCGGTTGATGTGGCTGGCGCCGGCGCCCTCCGCGATGCCGAGCATCAGGCCGTCGACGTGCGTGGGAACGCCGGAGAGCAGCTTGTCCGGCGGGGTGCCGAGCCGCTCCGGCCACTGGGCGCGTACGAGGTCGTGGTTGCCGCCGATCCCCCCGGACGTGACGACGACCGCCTGCGCCGTGAGCTCGAAGGCGCCGGTCACCTCGCGGCTGCTCGCCGCGCCGCGCTCCGCGTCGGACGGCCGGAGGATCTCGCCGGTGACGGTGTCGATGCCGCCGGCGCTGCTGCCCAGGCCGGTGACCCGGTGCCGGAACCTGAGCTGCACGAGCCCCTTCGCGACGCCCTCGCGGACCCGGCGCTCGAAGGGTGCGACCAGACCGGGGCCGGTGCCCCAGGTGATGTGGAAGCGCGGCACCGAGTTGCCGTGCCCGTTCGCGTCGTAGCCGCCGCGCTCCGCCCAGCCGACGACGGGGAAGAACCGCACGCCCTCGCCGTGCAGCCAGGCCCGCTTCTCGCCGGCCGCGAAGTCGACGTACGCCTCGGCCCACTGGCGCGGCCAGTGGTCCTCCTCCCGGTCGAAACCGGCGGTGCCCAGCCAGTCCTGGAGGGCCAGGGCGTGGCTGTCCTTGATGCGCATCCGGCGCTGCTCGGGCGAGTCGACGAAGAACAGTCCGCCGAAGGACCAGTGGGCCTGTCCGCCGATGGACTGCTCGGGCTCCTGGTCCAGCAGGATGACCTTTCGTCCGGCGTCGACGAGCTCGGCGGTGGCCACGAGGCCGGCGAGTCCCGCCCCGATCACGATCACGTCAGCGTCGTACGCCATGGTCTTCCATTCGTCGGTCGGGCCGGTGGGACCCGATCTTCCTTACGGGTGAGTAACTCGTCAATGGCGGCGGACCCGCGGTGCTTGGATGGGCGCATGACTGAGATGCGGTCCGCGGAAGAGATCCTCGACATCGTCGACGAGCACGACCGGGTGGTCGGGCAGGCTGCGCGCGGCGACGCGTACGCCCGCGGGCTGCGCCACCGGTGTGCGTTCATCCTCGCCAGGGACGCGGCAGGGCGGATCTTCGTGCACCGGCGCACCGCCACGAAGCTGGTCTTCCCCTCGATGTACGACATGTTCGTGGGCGGGGTGGTGGGCGCCGGCGAAAGCTACGACGAGGCCGCACTGCGGGAGGCGGAGGAGGAGCTCGGGGTACGCGGGCTCCCGCAGCCGGTGCCGCTGTTCAAGTTCCTGTACGAGGGCGAGAGCCGGGCGGACGGCGGCCCCGGGCCGGCGTGGTGGTCGCAGGTCTACGAGGTCCGCTGCGAGCTGCCCGTGGACCCGCAGAAGGAGGAGGTCGCCTGGCACGGGTTCCTCACGGAGGCCGAGCTCGAGGCGCGGCTGGGCGAGTGGGACTGGGTGCCGGACGGGCTGGCCGCCTACGAGCGGCTCAGGGCGCACCGGGCTGGCTGAGGCCCGTACGGGCAGGACAACGGCGGCCCGGCCCGCCCGCGTAGGGTGCGTGGCGTGAGCGACTTCGTACAGAGCCTGCGGCTGTGGTTCGCACCGGCCCGGATCCGGGAGGAGGGCGAGACACCCGACTACCGGTTCTCGCTCGCCAACGAGCGCACGTTTCTCGCCTGGATCCGTACGGCGCTGGCCCTGATCGGCGGCGGTTTCGCGGTCGACCAGTTCCTGCCGGACCTGCGCTGGGGTGTGCGGGCGGGGCTGGCGCTCGCGCTGATCGGCGTCGGGGCGGCGTGTGCCGTGCGGGCCGTGAACCACTGGGTGCGGTGCGAGCGGGCGATGCGCCGCGGCGAGGACCTGCCGGTGTCCCGGTTCCCCGCGCTGCTGGCGGTCGTGGTCGCGGTGGTCTCGGCCGCCATGGTGGTGGTCGTGGCGTGGGGTGACGTGTGACCGCCCCGGCCCGCGACCCCGGTCTGCAGCCGGAGCGGACCCGGCTCGCGTGGCGTCGGACCACCCTGACCTGCACGGTGGTGGCGGTGCTCGCCGCCAGGCAGGCGGCGCAGGACACGGTGGCGGCGGTCGCGCTGAGCGTGGTCGCCTGGCTGGGGTTCCTGGCGGTCGCGCACCGGCGCATCGGGGCGATGGCGGCGGCCCGGCCGCCGGCCATGCCGCTGGGCGGCGCGCTCGCCGCGGTGGTGTGCGTCCTGGCGCTGGCGGCCTTCGCGGTCGCGGTCGTCGTGTGACGTGACGTGCACGTACCGGGCATGGAGCGCTACGCCTCGGACATGCGTGCCATCACGGCGCGGAGCGCCGCGCGGAGCCCGGCCCGCCCGCGCCGCCTAATCTGGAACGGACACAACGGCACGAATCACACCAGAGGTGAGCGCCATGACCGTTGCCCACCAGGAACACACCGCGCACCAGCACGCCCACGGGCCGGCCTGCGGCCACGCCGAGGTCCCGCACGGCGACCACGTCGACTACGCGCACGACGGGCACCTGCACCGTGAGCACTCCGGCCACTGGGACGAGTGCGAGCCCGGCGAGCACGTGTCGCACAGCGGGCACACGCACGCGCACGGCGCCGGCTGCGGCCACACGGCCGTGGTGCACGGCGACCACGTCGACTACGTCCACGACGGGCACCGCCACGCGGAGCACGACGGCCACTGGGACGATCACTGAGCCCACCGCCCGCGCCCGGTTTCCCCCGCGGCGGCCGGCGGACAGACTCCGAGGGCCGATTCGCCGTCGACCCGCCCCGGGGAGCCGCATTGCCCGCCGACCAGCCCTACACCGTCGAAGTCGCGCCGCACGTGTACGCCTACGTCCAGCCGGACGGCGGCTGGTGCCTGAACAACGCGGGTTTCGTCAGTGACGGAGGCTCCACCCTCCTCGTCGACACCGCCGCCACCGAGCGGCGGGCCCAGGCACTGCGCGCGGCGCTGCTGGCGACCGGCGCCCCGCTCCCCCGCACCGTCGTCAACACCCACCACCACGGCGACCACACCTACGGAAACGGCGTCTTCGAGCCGGAAGCGGTGGTGGTGGGGCACGACGCGTGCCGCCGTGAGCTGCTCGCGGCGGGCCGCCAGCTCCATCTGCTCTGGCCGCGGACCGACTTCGGGGACATCCGGATCACCGCGCCGACCGTCACGTACAGCGACCGGATGACGGTCCATGTCGGGGACGTCGAGGTGCGGCTCGTCCATCCCGGCGGCGTCGCCCACACGACCGGCGACACGGTGGTGCACCTGCCCCGGCAGGGTGTCGTCTTCACCGGCGACCTGATCTTCCAGGGCGGCACGCCGTTCGTGCCGATGGGCTCGCTGAGCGGTTCACTGCGGGCGCTGGGCGTACTGCGGTCGCTCGGCGCCGAGACGGTGGTGCCGGGCCACGGCCCGGTCACCGACCCCTCGGCGTACGACGCGACCGAGCGCTATCTGCGGTTCGTCGCCGGTCTCGCCGAGGAGGGGCGGGCCAAGGGGCTCACTCCGCTGGAGACGGCGCGGGCGGCGGATCCGGGAGACTTCGCCGGGCTGCGGGAGAGCGAACGCCTGGTGGCCAATCTGCACCGGGCCTACGCGGAGCTGGACGGGCTGCCGGAGGGGTCGCCGCTGGACGCGGCGGCGGTGTTCGCCGACATGGCGGTGATGAACGGCGGGGTGCCGGTGGCCTGCCACGCCTGACGGACGGGATCCTTCCGGACCCGGGGGCCGTGCCTGACGTGCGGGGCCTTTCCGGACCCGGGGCCACGCCTGGCGGGCCGGCCCTTCCGGGCCGGGAGCGACCGTGTCGGCGCCCGCCGCCGGCCTCGCACCGGTGTGATCCGGACTTCGCTTCGACCTGGCCACTGGACGACATACCGACTGGTCGGTCATCATGAACGCGTTCCCAGGTCCGCCCCCGGAGGTGCCCACCATGAGCTCAGTCCCCCCAGGCCTCGATCCCGAGCAGCTGCGCGGTTATCTCGACCGTGAGCGGCCCGGGCTGGTGGGCGGACCGCTCAGCGCCCGGCTGATCCAGGGCGGCCGCTCCAACCTGACTTACGCCGTCACCGACGGCGCCTCGCGCTGGGTCGTCCGCCGGCCGCCGCTCGGCCACGTGCTGGCGACCGCCCACGACATGAAGCGCGAGCACCGGGTGATCAGCGCGCTGGCGCCGACCGCCGTCCCGGTGCCGCAGCCCGTGGTGTTCTGCGAGGACGAGTCGGTCCTCGGATCGCCGTTCTACGTCATGGAGTTCGTGGCCGGCACCCCGTACCGCACCGCGGAACAGCTCGCGCCGCTCGGGGCGGAACGCACCCGGGCCGCGGTGCTGTCCCTGGTCGACACCCTCGTCGAACTGCACGCCGTCGACCCCGAGGCGGTCGGCCTCGGCGACTTCGGCCGGCCGGAGGGCTTCCTCGACCGGCAGCTGCGGCGCTGGGGCAAGCAGCTCGCGGCCTCGCGGGGCCGCGAGCTGGCCGGCATCGACGAGCTGCACGCCGCGCTGGGGCGTGAACTCCCCGCCTCCCCGGCGGCCGCCGTCGTCCACGGCGACTACCGCCTGGACAACGTGCTGATCGGGGACGACGACCGGATCACGGCGGTGCTCGACTGGGAGATGTCCACCCTCGGCGACCCGCTGACCGACCTCGGCCTGCTGGTCATGTACAGCAAGCGGCTGGAGCTGCCCGACTCCCCCGTCAGCACCACGGCGGGCGCCGCGGGCCACCCGTCCCCGGCGGAACTGATCGAGCGCTACGCCGAGCGCTCGGGCCGGGACACCTCGGCGATCTCCTGGTACGAGGCGTTCGCCTGGTTCAAGCTCGCCGTGATCCTCGAGGGCATCCACTACCGCTACACCCTCGGCCAGACCGTCGGCGCCGGATTCGACCGGATCGGCGATCTCGTCCCCCTCTTCATCGAGCACGGTCTGACCACCCTCCAGGAAGGCTGAGTACCCCATGGACTTCGCATTCGACGCCCGTACCGAAGAACTGCGCGCCAAGCTGCTCGCCTTCATGGACGAGCACGTCCACCCCGCCGAGCAGATCGAGCACGAGCAGCGCGCGCAGTTGGCGTCGCCGTGGGACACCCCGGCGATCGTCGAGGAGCTCAAGGCGGAGGCCCGCAGGCAGGGCCTGTGGAACCTGTTCCTCCCCGACTCCGAGTACGGCGCCGGTCTCACGAACCTTCAGTACGCGCCGCTCGCCGAGATCACCGGCCGCAGCCCGCACCTGGCCCCGACCGCGCTGAACTGCGCCGCCCCGGACACGGGCAACATGGAGGTGCTGACGCAGTTCGGCGACGACGCGCAGAAGAAGCAGTGGCTGGAGCCGCTGCTGGCCGGCGAGATCCGCTCGGCGTTCGCCATGACGGAGCCGGAGGTCGCCTCCTCCGACGCGACGAACATCCAGACCCGGATCGTCCGCGACGGCGACGACTACGTCATCAACGGCCGCAAGTGGTACATCTCCGGCGCGATGAACCCGCTCTGCCGGATCTTCATCGTCATGGGCAAGACCGACCCCGACGGCGCCGACATCCGCCGCCAGCAGTCCATGATCCTGGTGCCGCGCGACACCCCGGGCGTCGAGATCCGCCGCGCCATGCAGGTCTACGGCTACGAGGACCACTCCCACGGCGGCCACGCCGAGGTCGTGTTCCACAACGTGCGGGTGCCGGCCTCGAACCTGATCGGCGAGGAGGGCGGCGGCTTCGCCATCGCGCAGGCGCGGCTCGGCCCGGGCCGTATCCACCACTGCATGCGGCTGATCGGCATGGCGGAGCGCGCGATCGAGCTGATGTGCCGCAGGGCCGTGTCCCGCGAGGCCTTCGGCAAGCCGATCGCCCAGCAGGGCGTCGTGCAGAACTGGATCGCGGACGCGCGGGTCACGGTGGAGCAGCTGCGGCTGCTGGTGCTCAAGACGGCCTGGCTGATGGACACCGTCGGCAACCGGGGCGCGCACACCGAGATCCAGTCCATCAAGATCGCGACGCCGCGGGCGGTCGTGGACATCCTCGACAAGGCGGTCCAGGTCCACGGCGCGGGCGGCGTCAGCCAGGACTTCCCGCTGGCGGAGCTGTGGTCGGCGGCGCGGACGCTGAAGCTGGCGGACGGTCCGGACGAGGTCCACCAGCGGTCGCTGGCGCGGCGGGAGCTGAAGCAGTACATGTGAGCCGGGGTGCGGCGGGTGCGGGCCGCTTCCCACTCGCCGCCTTCCCTGTCCGGGCCGCCCTCGGGCGGGGCTGCCGGGCCCGCCGGGGGTGGGCCCGGCACTCCGCGTTCGCGGGACGTTCCGGCCGGCCCGGACCGGCACCGCGCTCCGCGCGGTGTTCCGGGGGCTCCGCCCCCGCGCCTCGAACGCCGGCGAGGCTGGATGCCCCGCGGTACCGGGGTCCTTGGGCAGGCCCCGGACCGCTACGGCCGCAGCGCCCGCAGGAGCAGGTCGGCCAGGTGGTCGGCGACCTGCTGCTTGGTGAGGGGGCCCGCCGGGCGGTACCAGGTCGACAGGTGGTGGACCGAGCCGAAGTGGTAGTCGACCACGAGGTCGGCCGGCGTGGCGGACGAGAAGACGCCGCTCTGCTGCCCCTCCTCCACCAGCGCACGGAAGCGCTCGTGGTACCGGCGGCGCTCTGCGCGCACCTGCTTGTGCTTCTCGGGGCTCAGATGGTGCATCGAGCGGAAGAAGATGTCGGCGTCGTCAAGGTTCTCGATGGTGGTGACGACGACGTCCGCCGCCGCGCCCCGCAGCCGCTTGTCCACCGGCTCGTCGGCGTCCGCGTAGGCGTCGAGCCGCTGCTGCTGGAGGCGCAGCACGCGGGCGTAGACCTCGTGGAGGAGGTCTTCCTTCGAGCCGAAGTAGTGGTACAGCGCACCCTTGGTGACGCCGGCCGCCTCCACGATCTCCTGCACCGACGTGCGGTCGTAGCCGCGCTCGGCGAAGAGCCGGGTGGCAGCGGCCAGCAGCCTCTGCGGCACGGGGGTGCCGTCCCCGTCCGTCGTTCTGGCCATTGCCGCCACCCGCCTTTCTTTCTGTACCCATGTGCCGTTCGGGACCGCGTGTTACGCCGGGGAACGCAGTTCCCGCCTGAGGATCTTCCCACTTGTCGTTTTCGGCAGCTCCGGCAGTACCTCGACTTCGCGCGGGTACTTGTAGGCGGCCAGCCGCTCGGCACAGTACGCGGAGAGTTCGGCGCCGTCGGTGCTCGCCCCGGGCCGCAGGCTGACGAACGCCTTCACGCTCTCGCCGCGGTAAGCGTCCGGGACGCCGACGACGGCCGCCTCGCGGACGGCGGGGTGGGTGTAGAGGACGTCCTCGACCTCGCGCGGCCAGACCTTGAACCCGGAGGCGTTGATCATGTCCTTCTTGCGGTCGACGACGTAGAGCCAGCCGTCGGCGTCCATGAACCCGATGTCGCCGGTGCGCAGTTCGCCGTCGGGGAAGGTGGCCGCGGTGGCCTCGGGCAGCCGCCAGTAGCCGGGCACGACCTGCGGGCCGCGAACCGTGATCTCGCCCTGCTCGCCGAGGGGCACGTCCTCGCCGAGCTCGTCGACGATGCGGACCAGGGTGTCCGGTCCGGGCACGCCGACGGACAGGGTGCCGGAGGCCGGGTCGACGGGGGCCTCCTTCTCCGGGGGTACGGCGGCGCAGGGGGCGGTGCACTCGGTGAGGCCGTAGCCGTTGCGGATGTAGGGCCCGAAGCCGGCCCGGAACTTCTCGACGAGCGCGGGCGGCACCGGAGCCCCGCCGGAGGAGATCACCGCGAAGGAGTCGAAGTGGTCCCGGGTGGCGGCGGGGTGGGCGGCGAGCGCCATGAACGCCGTGGAGGGGCCGACGGTGTACGCGGGCCGGTGCTCCAGGAAGGCGTCGAGGACGACCCCGGCCTCGAAGCGGTAGGCGAGGGCGAGGGTGCCGGCGTTCGCGAAGCAGACGGCGAGCTGGCAGACCATGCCGGTGATGTGGAACAGCGGCGCGAGGACGAAGTAGCAGGCGCCCTCGGGGACGGGGTGGCCGGTGCGCTGGCGTTCGGCGTTGTAGGTGATGCCGCCGTGCAGGTTCATGGCGCCCTTGGGGGTGCCGCTGGTGCCGGACGTGTAGCTGATCAGCGCCACGTCGTCCGCGGCGAGTTCGCGGTCCGCCGGGGCGGGCAGGCCGCTGCGGGCGACCGTGAGCAGGTCATCGGCATCGTCGGCGGGCGCGGTCCGCTCGAAGCCGAGGACCCGTTCGTCGCCCCGGGTCTGGAGGTCGAGCTCGCAGGCGGTGAGGGCGATCCGTACGGGCGAGGCGGCGGCGCAGTCGCGCAGATACCCCTCCCAGGCGCGGTCGGAGCAGATCAGCGCGCCGACCTCGGCGTCCGCGAGGACGTGCGCGACCTCGCCCGACTTGTACATCGGGTTGAGCGGGACGACGGTGGCCCCGGCCTTCCAGGCGCCGAGCAGCGCGATCACGAAGTGCGGGGTGTTCTGCAGCATGACCGCGACCCGGTCGCCGCGCGCGACGCCGCGGGCGGCGAGGTGCCCGGCCACCGAGTCGGACAGTTCGTCGGTCTCGCGGTAGCTCACTCTGCCGTCGAAGTAGGCGAGGGCGGTGTGCTCCGGGGCGCGCGCGACGGCGGCGCGGAAGGCGTGCAGCGCGGTCGGCGGCGGGTCGATCGGCGCCCGCTGGGCGTCGGTGAGCTGCGAGAGCCAGGGCTTGGCGGCGTAGATCGAGTTCATCGGCCGGTCTCCTCCCACTTCTGCTGGATGTGGTTCATGCCGGCGAGCCACCGGTCGTTGTGCGTCGCGCGGGCCGCGTAGTACTCGGCGACCTCGGGGTGCGGAAGGACCAGGAAGCGGTCCTCGGCCATGGCCTCGAAGAGGGAGTCGGCGACGTCCTCCGGCTCGATGGCGGTCGGCGTGAGGACCAGTTCGCCGGCCGTGCCACTGGCGGTGAGCATGTCGGTGCGGACGCCCTGCGGGCAGATGGCGTGGACCTTGAGGCCGCGGTGCCGGTAGGTGAGGGAGAGCCACTCGGCGTAGGCGAGCGCGCCGTGCTTGGTGACGCTGTACGGGGCCGCGCCGATCATCGTGAGCAGGCCGGCGGCGGAGACGGTGGAGACGAAGCGTCCGCTGCCGCGCTCGAGCCAGTCGGGCAGCAGGGCCCGGCTCGCCCGTACGTGCGCCATGACGTTGACGTCCCAGGCGGCGGCCCATACGTCCTCGTCGGCGAAGGCGTCCCCGCCGGAGGCGAGTCCGGCGTTGGCGCAGTAGACGTCGACGACGCCGCCGAGGGCGTCGCGTGCCTCGTCCACGATCCCCGAGGCGTCGCCCGGCACGGCGGTGGCGCCGATCTCGTCGGCGACGGCCTTGGCCTTGCCCGCGTCGATGTCGTTGACGACGACCCGGGCGCCCTCCCGGGCGAACCGCCGGGCCAGCGCGGCTCCGATACCGCCGCCCGCGCCCGTGACCACGACCCCAGCGCCCTGCACCGTACTCATCGGCTCCGCCTCTTCCCGACTCTCTCGTCCACCCGTCCTTCCGAGCAGACTAACCAGTCGGTATGTCACGACGGAAGAGGGCGGCACAACCACGTGCCGGGGTCGTTCCCCGGGGCCGACATGAGCGCTAGCGTGCAGTGGTCATGACACACGGCGATCACGGAGGTAGCTCTATGAGCCTGTCCAGACGGGGTTTGCTGGTCGCGGGCGGCGCGGCGGGGGCACTGGCCGCCGCTCCCGCGCCCGCCGCCGCCCACACGGGCCGCGGCCGGGTCCGCACCGGTTTCGAACGCCTGGCCGCCGGCGGGTACGCGGCGCTGTCCGGGCAGCGCGTCGGGGTCGTCACCAACCCGACGGGCATCGCCCGCGACGTGCGCCACATCGTGGACGTGATGCACGCCGACGACCGGGTGGACCTCGTCGCCGTCTTCGGTCCCGAGCACGGCTTCCGCGGCACCGCACAGGCCGGCGGCTCCGAGGGCCGCTACGACGACCCGGCGACCGGGCTGCCCGTCTACGACACGTACCTCAAGAGCGGGCAGCCGCTCGCCGACATCTTCACGGCCTCCGGCGTGGACACGGTCGTCTTCGACATCCAGGACGCGGGCGCCCGCTTCTACACGTACATCTGGACGCTCTTCGACTGCATGCAGTCGGCGGCGCTCGCCGGGAAGCGCTTCGTCGTCCTCGACCGGCCGAACCCGATGACCGGCCGGGCGGCGCTCGGGCCGGTGCTCGACAAGGCGTTCGCGACCTTCGTGGGCCGTGAGCCCATCTCGCAGGCGCACGGCATGACGGTGGGCGAGCTGGCGCTGCTGTTCAACGGCGAGTTCCTCACCCGGCCCGTCGAGCTGGGGATCGTGACGATGAAGGGCTGGCGGCGGCACGACTTCTTCGACGACACGGGGCTGCCCTGGGTCCCGCCGAGCCCCAACATGCCCACCCCGGAGACCGCGCTGGTCTACTCCGGCACCTGCCTCTTCGAGGGCACCAACCTCTCCGAGGGCCGCGGCACCACCCGCCCCTTCGAACTGCTCGGCGCCGAGGGCATCGGCCCGGCCTGGGCGGAGGCCGCGAACGCGCTGGACCTGCCGGGCGTCCGCTTCCGCGAGGCGTACTTCGCCCCGACCTTCTCCAAGTTCCAGGGCAGGACGGTCGGCGGCGTGCAGCTCCACGTCCACGACCGCGACGCCTACGACCCGGTCCGCACCGGCATCGCCCTCCTGGTGACCGCGAAGCGCACGTGGAGCGGCTTCGCCTGGCGCTCCGACAACTGGATCGACAAGCTGACGGGCTCCACCAAGGTGCGCACCCTGATCGACGCGGGCGCGGACACCGACGAGGTCACCGGCGCGTGGCAGGACGAACTGGCCGCGTTCAGCGCCGTCCGCAAGCGGTACCTGCGCTACTGACGCACCCGCTCGTACGCCTCCGGCCGCCTACGAGGTATGGCCGTTTCTCCCCTTGCGCAGGATGCTGTGACAGCGGAGCGCAAGGGGAGGGGCGGGGCCAATGGCGGGGACGGATGTGCGGCCGTACCGGGAGATCTGCTTCGACGCGGACGGCGATCCGGGCGGCGGGCCGTACGGCGTGGCCGCCGGTTCGGAGCTCACCGATCTCGTCGTGTTCGCACATGGCTGGAACAACTCCCCGGCCACGGCCCGCCGGCTGCATCTGACGTTCTTCGCGCCCTTCCCCGGACTGCTGGCGTCCGCACCGGACGCACGGGTCGGGTACGCCGGAGTGCTGTGGCCCTCGATGCGCTTCCCCGACGAACCGATCCCCGGCGCCGAACGGGCCGGCGAGGCGCCGGCGGCGGGCCCCGGGCTCGACAAGACGACGCGGGACCTGCTCTCCTGCCTGTTCCCCGGGCACGGGGCGACGGTGGACCGGCTGGCGTGGCTCCTCGGCGAACGGCCGGACTCCCGGGCGGCGTTCGCCGAGTTCGGGATGCTGGCCCGGCAGCTGACCGCGGCCCCGCCGGGCGGGCTGGAGGCGGCCTTCGCGGAGGATCTGCCGCGCGACGAGCAGAGCCCGCCGGCCGTCCTGTACGAGGACACGCTCACCCTCTGCGAACGGCTGGCGGCGGCCCTCGACCCGGCGGCGGCCGGGGCCGGCCGGCCCGCGGCCTGGCCCGGTGCGAAGGAGCTGCTGCGGCAGGCCACGTACTACGCGATGAAGCGGCGGGCGGGCGCCGTCGGCGAACTGGGGCTCGGCCCGCTGCTGGGACACCTGTCGCGGTCCGCGCCCCACCTGCGGGTGCATCTCGTCGGGCACAGCCACGGAGCGCGGCTGGTCGCGTTCGCACTGCGCGGGCTCCCCGAAGGGGCGCGGAACGTGACATCGGTGACGCTGCTCCAAGCGGCGTTCTCCCACTACGCGTTCGCCACCGGGCTCCCGCACGCCCCGCACCGCTGCGGTGTGCTGGGCGCGCTCCACCAGCGGGTGAACGGGCCGGTGGTGGCCTGCCATTCGCGGTACGACACCGCCCTCGGCGTGTTCTACCCGCTGGCGTCGAGCCTCGCGGGCGACCCGGCGGCCACGGCCGGGGCCGACCGGCGATGGTGGGCAATGGGCCATGACGGGATCCGGGCCGTCGCGGACACGCCACGGCTGACGCTGGACGAGGCGCTGCGCGACGGGCTGCCGGCGGCCGGCTGCGTCAACGTCGACGCCTCGGCCGTGGTGCGCCACGGGCCGCCGCCGACGGGCGCGCACGGCGACATCTGCCATGAGGAACTCGCACGGGTGGTGCTGACCGCGGGCCGCATCGGGGGCTCCCGGCCGGGGGCGTGATCCGGTCGAAGCGCCACCTTTTTCTTTTCGATGGAGCCGAAACGGGCACTCCTACGTCCATTCTTCAACGCCGATGTACCAGCGACGGAGGTGGCAGGACGATGGCCGGTTTCCGGAGTCTCGCGAGACAGGTGCGCGACCCACGGTGTGATCTGGCGCTACGGCGCTACTCACTGCGCAAATGCCTGGAACGGTTCGCCCCTTACGGGCACCGCGCCACATGGGACCACCTGTGCGGCAGGCACCGTATCGACCCGGAGGACAGGGCCCCGGATCCGGCGCGGCTGGTGGCCGCGCTCGAGGAACTGGAAGAGGCACGGGCCGTCTGGCTCGCCTACGAGGACAACTTCGCGGACCGCCGCAAACGGGAGAAGCACGACGGGCTGCGGCGGCCCGGACACATCGACGACTGGCACCGCAGGACCTGGGGCGGCAACGGGGTGGCGCGCTGCGACACCCCGGCCGAGCACCCGTCCGCGCCCCTCGGGGAGGTGCTGCGCCGGCTGATCGCCGCGCTGGAGGCGGAGCCGGGGGACGGATGCCCGGTGTGCGGTGAGACGCACATCGTGTGGCGCCAGGACCTGAAGCACGAGCCGTGGACCGGCCCGGTCTGCACCGGCTGCGGCATCGTCGTGCCGCAGCCCGTGCTGACGCCGCGGGCGATGTCCGCGGCGAAGCGCGCGGGGCGGCGCGAACTCGCGCCGGTCGCATGACGCCCCACGGGTTCCGGGCCGGGCGCCCGGAACCCGTCGGCCGGCCTCACGCACCCGGCGCCGCGGCCCACACCTGAGCGGTCCAGCGCTGCTCGTACGGCAAAGCCAGCAGTCCGGTCCTGAACACGAGCATCGGGTCGGCGCCGAGGGCACGCAGCCGCCCGGGCGCGTGCTCGGCGAACCATGTCCGGAGCTCAGCGAGAGGTTCGTCACGGGTGTGGTCGCACCACCACCAGAAGACGGTCGGCGAGACCTCGCCGAGCAGATCGTCGACCCACTCCTCGGCGCAGTCGGCCAGATGCCGGTCGGCCGGCCCGCCGACCGGCTGAGCGGCCCACTCGGCGAGGTACGGCGTCACGGTGGAGCTCGCGGTCACGCATGCCTCGAACACGTCGTGCACCGGGTACGGCGGCGCGGCGGAGGTGACCGTGTCCGTCCACCAGGTCTCGAGGAACACCCGTACCGCACCGGCCTGTTCGTCCGGCCAGTCGCGCCAGCCGGAGCGTCCGAGGCCGGTCAGCTCATAGGCGTCGAGCCCGGCGAACCGGCCCGTCGCCAGCCGCTCGGCGAGCTGCGGCAGGATCCGGCGCACGGCGGCCGGGTGGTCGTCGAAGTGGTCCGGCACCTCGTGGGCGTACATCCGCAGCACGTCGTCGGGCAGTGCCACGTCCGGGGTGCGCAACAGGGCCGTCTCCTGCGGCAGATGGCACAGGCCGCAGCCCGTCTCGCCGGGACTGGTCAGGCCGGCGAAGACCGTGCGTACGCGGTCCACCGCCGCGTCGAGTGGAGAGGAGGCCATGCGGGCCACGTCCCGTCCGGTACTCCGGTCGCGGCTCCCGCCCGCCGAAGAGCGCGACGTTACCAGGGCGGAAATCCGCTGGGCCAACGGGTTTGGCCAGCCCCACAGTTGGCGTCGATGCGAACCACCACCGAGGAGCCCTGAGATGTCGACGCTGCGCGTCACCGCCGAAGTCCTGACCGTGCACGAACACCCGAACGCCGACGCGCTGGAGCTGGCCCAGGTGGGTCTGTACCGCGCCGTCGTCGCCAAGGGCGTCTACCGCACCGGCGACGCCGCGCTGTACATCCCGGAGCAGGCCGTGCTCCCGGCAGGGCTCATCGAGGAGTTGGGGCTGACCGGGCGCCTCGCGGGTGGTGACGCCAACCGGGTCAAGGCGGTGCGGCTGCGGGGTGAGCTGTCGCAGGGGATCGTGTGCCGGCCGCGGGCGCTCGCGGACGTGGATCTGGTCCGGGCCGCCGAGGACGGGACGGACTTCGCGGACCTGCTGTCGATCACCAAGTGGTCGCCGCCGGTCCCGTCCCGGATGAGCGGTGACGTGGAGGCGGCCCCGGACCTGCTGCCGTGGGTGGACATCGAGAATCTGCAGCGCCACCCGGACATCTTCGAGCCCGGCGAGCCGGTCGTGCTGACCGAGAAGCTCCACGGCTCGGCCTGCCTGACGACCTACAGCACGGCGGACGGCGGCCGGGTGCAGGTCTCGTCCAAGGGGTTCGGCGCCAAGGGCCTGGCACTGAAGCAGGACCCGGCCAACCTGTACTGGCGCGCCGTCCTCGGGCACGGCGTGCCCAAGATCGCGGCGCGTCTCGCCGAACGGCTCGGCGCGAGCCGGGTGGGCCTGTTCGCCGAGGTCTACGGCGCCGGTGTCCAGGACCTCGGCTACGGCAAGGACGCCCGGGCCGAGGACGGCCTCGGATACGCGGTCTTCGACATCTCCGCCGAGATCGACGGCCAGGTCCGCTGGCTGGACGCGGCGGCCGTGCTCGGCGGCGAACTGCCCGTGGTACCACGGCTGTTCGAGGGCCCGTACGACGCGGACACGGTGCTGGAGCTGGCGAGCGGCCGCGAGACGGTCTCGGGACGCAAGCTGCATCTGCGGGAGGGCGTGGTCGTCCGGCCCGCGGTCGAGCGGTACAGCCCGGTCACCGGCGGGCGGGCCATCGCCAAGGCGGTGAGCCCGGCGTATCTGACCCGCAAGGGCGGTACCGAGTTCGAGTAGCGCCGGCCAGGAGGCGGGCCCGCCACGGGGGTGCGGGCCCGCCTCCACCTGCGTCAGGCGCCGTCGCCCTTGGCGCGGCCCCGCTCCGGCAGCAGTCGCGAGCCGGTCAGCCGCTCGCCGAAGACGTCGTCCGGGTTGGACAGGACGCAGTTCTCCAGGGAGAGGCAGCCGCAGCCGATGCAGTCGGTCAGATGGTCGCGGAGCCGGCTGAGCTGCTTGATCCGCTCGTCGAGTTCCCCGCGCCACGCCTCGGAGAGCCGGGCCCAGTCGTCGCGGTCGGGCGTCCGCTCCTCCGGCAGCTCCGCGAGGGCCTCCCTGATGGTGGCGAGGGGGATGCCGACGCGTTGCGCGGCGCGGACGAAGGCGACCCGGCGCAGCGCGTCCCGGCTGTAGCGGCGCTGGTTGCCGCTGGTGCGGCGGCTGGTGATGAGGCCCTTGGACTCGTAGAAGTGCAGGGCGGACACGGCCGCGCCGCTGCGCGCGGAGAGCTGGCCGACCGTGAGCTCGTGGATCTTCTCTGGAATCTGCGGCACCCCTCGAAGCCTACTGGTCCGTCGTTGACAGAACGACGCCTGCCCAACCATGCTGAGCAAGCGCTTAGACATCAGTCTTCGAGAGGCAGGGACCAGGGACATGGCAGAGCCGAGGATCTTCACCTCCCCCGAGGAGCTGCGCGCCGGCGTCGGCGAGCAGCTGGGGCACAGTGACTGGCTGGAGGTCGACCAGAAGCGGATCGACCTCTTCGCCGACGCCACCGGTGACCACCAGTGGATCCATGTGGACCCGGAGCGTGCCGCGAGCGGCCCCTTCGGCACGACGATCGCCCACGGCTACCTGACGCTCTCGCTGCTGCCCGCGCTGGTGCCGCAGGTCCTGCGCGTCGAGGGCATGAAGATGGGCATCAACTACGGCACCAACAAGGTCCGCTTCCCGGCCCCGGTGCCGGTGGGCTCGCGGCTGCGGGCGACCGCGGTCCTGCAGAGCGTCGACGAGGTGGGCGGGGGCGTGCAGGTGACCGCCCTCGTCACGATCGAGCGCGAGGGCGGCGAGAAGCCGGTGTGTGTGGCGGAGTCGCTGTCCCGCTACTTCTTCTGAGGCCCGCCGCCGGTGAGCGCCCGGCGGCGCTCCGGGGAGCGCTCAGTCCTTCCGGGCGCTCACCATCCGCAGGACGAGGTCGGCGTAGAGCGCGCCGACCTCGTCGGGCGTCCGGCGGCCCTGGGTGTTGAACCAGCGCGCCACGTCGATGCAGAGCGACAGCACCGCGACCGTGGTGCCGGGCACGTCGGGCACGTCGAACTCGCCCGTCTCGACCCCCTCGCTGAGGATGCGGCGCACCACGGCGTCGCTCTGCCTGCGCAGCCCGAAGATCTCGGTGCGGTGCGCGTCGCTCAGCGCGTCGAGTTCGTACTGCACCACCCGGGCGGTGGTGTGCCGGCCGGCGTGCCAGCGGACGAAGGAGCGCACGGCGCCGGCCAGCCGCTCGGTGGGCGTGCCGCCGTCGTCGTACGCGGCGTTGAGGATCTCGAGGGCCTTGTCGTGCCCGATCCGGCTGATCCGGTGGAGCAGCTCTTCCTTCGTCTTGTAGTGGATGTAGAGCGCTGCCGGGCTCATGCCGGCGCGGCCGGCGATGTCCCGGGTGGTGGTGGCATGGTAACCGCGCTCGGCGAACGCCTCGACGGCGGCGACGAGCAGTTTCCTCGCCGCCTCCGGAGTCACCTCGTCCCACGGCTTCTCGTCGCCGGCCGCCCGGTCCGCCGTCTCGTCCGCCGCACTCATCGCTCGTTCGCCCCTTTCGTGGCACAGGACGAACACCATACCCCGAAGCTGAGCAAGCGCTTAGAGCCTGATCAGAGCTTCTGGAACGGATCGTGCTCCGCGAGCAGCTTCTCCAGCCTGGCCTGATCCACCCGGCTCACGATCTGGCCGGCCTCCTGCCGGTCCCTGACCACCTTGGCCAGCGTGAAGGCGGAGGTCGTGAGATAGAGGACCGCGATGCCGAGGAAGGCGCGCACCCAGGCGTCGATCTCCATGTTGAAGATCCCGACGCCGACGGCCGCGAGCGCGACGCCGAAGGAGGCGACGGCCTGCCCGTAGTACGCCGCGGTGTTCTGCTGCTTGACCGGTGTCTCACTCATGCGCACAGCTTCGCGGCGCGGTACGCGGACTGCATGAGGTCCCGTACTCACTTCGTCTACTCGGCTACTCAGCCGGCCGGCAGGCCCTGGAGGCCGGCCCGTCTCAGAAGGCGGAGACCCCGGTCAGCGCGCGGCCGATGATCAGCTTCTGGATCTGGCTGGTGCCCTCGTAGAGCGTCATCACCCGGGCGTCGCGCAGCAGCTTGCCGACGGGGTACTCGTCGATGTAGCCGTAACCGCCGAAGACCTGGAGGGCGTTGTTGGCGGCGCGCACGGCCGCCTCGGAGGCGAACAGCTTGGCCTTGGACGCGGCGGTGGCGAACTCCTCGCCGCGCTCGATCAGATCGGCGACACGCCAGGTCAGCAGCCGGGCGGCGTCCACGTCGACGGCGATGTCGCTGATCAGCTCCTGGACCAGCTGGTAGTGCGCGATGGACCTGCCGAACTGCTCACGCTCCTTCGCGTAGCCGACCGCGGCGTCGAGGGCCGCCTGCGCGATGCCGACGCAGCCGGCCGCGACCGACATCCGGCCCTTGGCGAGGGCGGACATGGCGATGGAGAAGCCCTTGCCCTCGGGGCCGAGCATGGCGGAGCCGGGCACCCGGACGTCCTCGAGCACCAGCTCGGCGGTGGCCTGGCCGCGCAGCCCGAGCTTGCCGTGGATGGTGCGGCGGCCGAGACCGGGGGCGCCGGTGGGGACGAGGAAGGCGGAGACGCCCTTGTGGCCGGGGGTGTCGTTGGTCCGGGCGAAGAGCAGTACCACGTCGGCCCAGGTGCCGTTGGTGATGAACATCTTGGAGCCGTTGATCACCCAGTCGTCGCCGTCGCGGACGGCCCTGGTGGTGAGGCTGCCCGCGTCGGACCCGGTGCCGGGCTCGGTGAGGCCGAAGCAGCCGAGCGCGTCACCGGCGGTGAGCCGGGGCAGCCAATGGCGCTTCTGCTCCTCTGTGCCGTACGAGGCGATCGTCTTGGTGACCAGCCCCAGCGACACGGAGACGATGCCGCGCACCGAGGAGTCGCCGCGGCCGAGTTCCTCGGTGACGAGGCAGTACGAGAGGTGGTCGCCGCCGGAGCCGCCGTACTCCTCGTCGACGGTGAGTCCGAGGAAGCCGAGCGAGCCCAGCTTCTTCACGATGCCCCGGTCGACGCTCTCCGCGCGGTCCCACTCGACGACGTGCGGGGTGATCTCGCGGTCGACGAAGTCCCTCGCCAGCTGCCGGACGGCGGTCCGCTCCTCACCGAGCTCCAGGTCCATGCGCGGGCACCCACCTTTCACGTTTAACTATCACTGCTAGTTTCCAGGCCCGGGCCTACTATGTGCCGCATGGCCCGACCGCGCAAGCCCCTTCTCAGCAGAGACCGCATCGTCGAGACGGCGAGCGCGCTCGTGGACGCGGAGGGGCTCGACGCGGTCTCCACCCGGCGCCTCGCAGCCGAGCTGGGCGTCAGCGGCCCCTCGCTCTACAACCACTTCCGCAACAAGGACGAGATCCTCGACGCCGTCGCCGACGCGGTCAGTGCCCGTGTCGACCTGTCGATGTTCGACGAGGGCGACGGCCGCGACTGGCGCACCGCCCTGCACGACTGGGCCGTCTCCTACCGCGCCGCGCTGAGCGCCCACCCCAACACCGTCCCGGTCCTCGCCCGCGGTCCCGGCCGCCGCCCGGCGGGCCTCAAGGTCGCCGACGCCGTCTTCGGCGCGATGGTCCGGGCCGGCTGGCCGCCCGCCCAGGCCACCCGCATCGGCGCGCTGATGCGCTACTTCATCACCGGCTCCGCCCTCGGCTCCTTCGCCCGCGGCTTCGTGGAGGACGCCACCGCCTACGACCCGGCCGACTACCCGCACCTCGGCCAGGCCCACCTGCTCGCGCAGCGCCAGGAGCGGGTCGACGAGGGCGCGTTCGAGACGGGCCTGCGGGCGCTGCTCGACGGGCTGGCGCTGCAGTACGAGGCGGCCGTGCAGGACGCCGCCCTGCACGGCACCCTTCGGCCGTCGCCGAAGAACGGCTGACGCATCCTGGGGGCATGACCTCCTCCCGTGATCTCGCCGCTCTCGCGGCGCTGCTCGCCGACGAGACCCGGGCCTCCTTCGCGCTCGCGCTGCTCGACGGGCGGGCCTGGACCGCCGGGGAGCTCGCCCGCCACGCCGGGGTCGCCGCGTCCACTGCGAGCGAGCACCTCGGCAAGCTGGTGTCCGGCGGGCTCCTCGCACAGGAGCGGCAGGGCAGGCACCGGTATCTGCGGCTCGCCGACGAGCGGGCGGCGCAACTGGTCGAGGAGCTGGCCGCGTACGCCGGACCGCCGGGACCGGTCCGGCCGCCGCGGTCGCTGCGCGAGTCGAGCGCCGCCGCCGCGATGGCCCGGGGCCGTACCTGCTACGACCATCTCGCGGGGCGGCTCGGCATCACCGTCACCGGGGCCATGACCGCCCGCGGCCTGCTGAGCCAGGACACCGGCTTCGCGCTCACCGACGCGGGCACCGGCTGGTTCGCCGAGCTGGGCGTCCCGCTCGACGCCGCGGGCCGGCGGCCACTTGCCCGCCGCTGCCTCGACTGGACCGAACGACGGCCGCATCTCGCCGGCCTGGCGGGCGCCCGGCTGTGCCGGCACGCGCTGGACAGCGGGTGGTGCGTGCGCATCGGCTCCGAGCGGGCGGTGAAGGTGACCCCGGACGGCGAGAGGGCGCTCCATGCGCTGCTCGGCATCGATCCGGAAATATTGCGGTGAGCGCCGAACGGTCCACGCCGTACGGTCCTGGCATGACGAAGCAGATCCGCCACCCCGAGTGGCCCGCGCTGGTGGCCGCGGGCGTGACCGTCGTGCTGTGGGCCTCGGCGTTCGTGTCCATCCGCAGCGCCGGCGAGGCCTACTCCCCCGGCGCGCTCGCCCTCGGCCGGCTGCTCGCGGGATCGCTCGCGCTCGGCTGCGTGCTGCTGATCCGGCGCGAGGGGCTGCCGCCGCGCGCCGCGTGGCCGGGCATCGCCGTGTCCGGACTGCTCTGGTTCGGCATCTACATGGTGGTGCTCAACTGGGGTGAGCAGCAGGTCGACGCGGGCACGGCGGCGATGGTGGTGAACATCGGCCCGGTCCTCATCGCCCTGCTCGGAGCCCGGCTGCTCGGCGAGGGCCTGCCGCCCCGGCTGGTGGCGGGCATGGCCGTGTCGTTCGGCGGGGCGGTGGTGGTCGGCCTGTCGATGTCCGGCGAGGGCGGGGCCTCCACGCTGGGGGTGCTGCTGTGCCTGCTGGCCGCGGTGGGCTACGCGGGCGGTGTGGTGGCGCAGAAGCCGGCGCTGGCGCACGGGAGCGCGCTGCAGGTGACGACGTTCGGGTGCCTGGTGGGGACGGTTGCGTGTCTGCCGTTCGCGGGGCAGCTCGTCGGCCAGGCCGCGGATGCGCCGCTGTCCGCCACGCTCAACATGGTCTATCTGGGCGTCTTCCCGACGGCGCTGGCCTTCACGACGTGGGCGTACGCGCTGGCCCGTACGACAGCGGGCCGGATGGGCGCGACCACGTACGCGGTGCCCGCGCTGGTGGTGCTGATGTCGTGGCTGGCCCTGGACGAGGTCCCGGGGCTGCTGACCCTCGCGGGTGGCGCGCTGTGCCTGGCCGGGGTGGCCGTCTCGCGCTCCCGGCCCCGCTCCCGGCCGCGGCCGGTGTGCGCGGCCGGGAGCGAGGGGCCGGGGAGCGGGGAGGCCGTCAGCTCTCCGCCGGCTCCTTCGCGGCCCGGGCGGCCAGGATCCTGATCGAGACGAGGGCGATCACGGCCAGCCCGATGATGTAGGCGGACACGGCCATCGAGGTCCCGGTCACCTCCAGCAGCAGGACCATGATGAACGGCGCCAGGCCGCCGCCGAGGACGGCGGCGATCTGGTAGCCGAGGGACGCCCCGGTGTAGCGCATCTCCGCGGTGAACAGCTCGGCGAAGAGCGCGGCCTGCGGCCCGTACATGATGCTCAGGAAGCAACTGGTGACGAAGGTCCCGACACCGAGCCACAGCAGCGAGGCGGTGTCGATCAGCAGGAACATGGGCACCGCCCAGACCAGCAGCCCGACGGCGCCCGCGGCGTAGATCCGCAGTCGTCCGATGCGGTCGGAGAGGGCCGCCGCGGCGGGTATCAGCACGAGCTGGGTGAGGCTCACGCCCAGGGACACCGCCAGCACGGCGCCGCGGTTCATCTCGAGTTCGCGGGTCGCGTAGTCGAGCACGCCGGTGATGATGATGTAGAAGGTGGCCGTGTTCACGGCGAACGAGCCGCCGGCGAGGAAGACGGTGCCGAGGTGGTCGCGCAGGATCGTGCGCAGCGGCGACCGGGCGGCGCTCTCGCCCTTCTCCCGCTCGGCGAGCGCGCGCTCCGCCTTGCGGAACTCGGGCGTCTCCTCGACCCGGGTGTGGATGTACCAGGCGAGGCCGAGGACGAGGAAGCCGACGAAGAACGGCACCCGCCAGCCCCAGGCGGCGAAGGTGCTCTCGCTGGTGAGCGAACCGGCCACGAGGAACACGGTGTTGGCGGTCACCACGCCGATGGGGACGCCGAGCTGGACCAGGCTGCCGTAGAGGCCGCGCTTGCCCTTGGGGGCGTACTCGGTGGCCATGAGCATGGCCCCGCCCCACTGGGCGCCGACGGCGAGGCCCTGCACGATGCGGAGCAGGACCAGCAGGATCGGGGCGGCGATGCCGATCGTCTCGTACGTGGGGAGCAGGCCGATTCCGGCGGTCGCGACGCCCATCATGGTCAGCGCGAGGACCAGCATCGGCTTGCGGCCCCGCTTGTCGCCGAGCTGGCCGGCGATGACGCCGCCGACGGGGCGGGCGAGGAAGCCGACCGCGAAGGTGGCGAAGGCGGCCAGTACGCCGGCGGAGGAACTGCCGGCGGGGAAGTACAGGTCGCCGAGGACGAGGGCGGCGGCGATGCCGAAGACGAAGTAGTCGTACCACTCGACGGCGGACGCGAGCGCGGCCGCGGTGGCGACCCGGCGCCGCCGGGGATCGGCCGGGGCGGGGCCCGAGTCGGGGGTGTCCGTGAGCTGGGGAGCGGTGTCCATGCGTGCACACTCCGTTGGTGCGGGGACGGGAGTGCGGGGAACGTACCGACCGGTGGGTATGTAGGTCAACGGGTTGGACGAAGGCATTCCGCTACGGCTGCCTCGGCGGTGCCGGGCGGTTCCGGGCATGGCGAAGCGGGGCCGGGCACTCGGGCCCGGCCCTGCAGGTCGGCGCAGGGTCAGAACACGACCAGCGCCCGGCCGCCCTTCCCCGCCGGCATGTTGTCGAACGCCGCCGGGATGCCGTCCAGGGCGATCCGCTCCGTGACGAGCGCGCTCACGTCCAGCCGGCCCGCGCGGATGTGGTCCGCGAGGACCGGGAGGTCGGCGGCCGGGTCGGAGTTCCCGTAGACGCAGCCGGACAGGGTGCGGCCCCAGTGGAAGAGTTCCAGCGCGTGGAACGTGACCTTCTGGTCCTTGCCGCCGATGCCGACGACCACCGCGCGGCCGCCGCGGCGGGTGGAGTCCCAGGCGGCGCGGATCGTCGCGGCGCGGCCGACGCACTCGATGGCCACGTCCGCGCCCCGCTTGCCCGTCAGGGCCCGGATCTCCCGCGCCGTGGTGTCGGAGGCGACGACGTACTCGGTGGCCCCGGCCCGGCGGGCCAGCTCCTCCTTCTCCGGGGAGACGTCGACGGCGATCACGCGGCCCGCGCCCGCGATCCGGGCCGACTGGAGGGTGGCGAGGCCGACCCCGCCGACACCGAAGACCACGACGGACTCGCCCTCGCGCACCCGCGCCGCGTTGTGGACGGCGCCGTAGCCGGTGAGCACGGCGCAGCCGAGCAGGGCGGCGTCGGTGAGGGGGACGCCGTCGGGGACGGGCAGGACGCACTTCGCGTCGACGACCGTCTCCTCGGCGAACGCCCCGACGTTCAGACCGGTATGGAGGCCGGTGCCGTCCGGTGCCGTGGCGTGCACCCGGCTGGAGCCGGCCAGCGCGTCGTCGCACAGCCACACCTCGCCGATCGTGCAGGCGTGGCAGCTGCCGCAGGAGGGCGCCCAGTTGAGGACGACGCCGTCGCCGGGCGCGACATGGGTGACGTCGTCGCCGACGGAGACGACCGTGCCGGCGCCCTCGTGGCCGAGCACGGCGGGGACGGACACCCGCATGGTGCCGTTGGACAGGGACAGGTCGGAGTGGCACACCCCGGCGGCGGCGAGCCTGACGCGGACCTGGCCGGGGCCGGGCTCCGGCAGGGAGATCTCCGTGATCTCCAGGGGAGCTCCGACGGCGGGCAGGACGACTGCACGGACCACGATGGTTTCCTTACCGCTCAGAACTGGAGGGACTTGGTCTGGAGGTACTCGGCGAGGCCGTGCGGGCCGAGCTCGCGGCCGACGCCGGACTGCTTGTAGCCGCCGAACGGCGCCAGCGGGTTGAAGCGGCCGCCGTTGATGTCGACCTGGCCGGTGTCCATCCGGCGGGCGAAGGCCGCGGCCTCGGCGTCGTCGCCCGCCCACACCGCGCCGGCGAGCCCGTAGACGGTGCTGTTGGCGATGGCGAGGGCCTCGTCCTCGTCGTCGTACTTCATCAGTGAGAGGACCGGCCCGAAGATCTCCTCCTGGGCGACGGCCATGTCCGCCGTGACGTCGGCGAAGATGGTGGGGCTGACGTAGTAGCCGCTCTCCAGCGGCGCGTCGGGGCCGCCGGCGACGAGCCGGGCGCCCTCCGCGACGCCCTTGGCGATGTAGCCCCGGACCCGCTCCTGCTGCTTGGCGTTGACCAGCGGGCCGACCCGGTCGCCGGGGACGTACTTGGCGACGGCGGTCGCGGCGAGCTCGACGGCCTCCTCGTACCGGTCGCGGTGGACGAGCATCCGGGTCCAGGCGCTGCAGGTCTGGCCGGAGTTGGACATCACGTTGGCGACGCCGACGTTCACCGCCTTCGCGAGGTCGGCGCTCGGCAGGATCACATTGGCGGACTTGCCGCCGAGTTCGAGCGCGACGCGCTTGATCGCGCCGCCCGCGATCGCGCCGATCCGTCGGCCGACGGCGGTGGAGCCGGTGAAGGACACCAGGTCGACGCCCTGGTGCTCGGCGAGCGCCTGGCCGGCCACCGGCCCGAGCCCGGTGACGAGGTTGAAGACGCCCGCCGGGATCCCCGCGGCGTCGACGGCCTCGGCGAAGAGCTGGGCGACCAGCGGGGTGTCCTCCGCGGGCTTGAGCACGACGGTGCAGCCCGCCGCCAGCGCGGGGGCGACCTTGGCGACGATCTGGTGCAGCGGGTAGTTCCACGGGGTGATCGCGCCGACGACGCCGACCGGCTCCAGCAGCACGGTGGAATTGCCGAGCTTCTCCTCGAAGGAGTACGAGCCGGCGAGTTCCGCGTAGGACCCGGCGACCATGACGGGCAGACCCGCGTGGACCGCCCGGGCCAGGGCGGGCGGAGCGCCGAGTTCCGCCGTGACCGTCTCCGCGATCTCCTCCGCCCGCTGCGCGAGCTCGTCCCGGAGGGCCGCCAGCAGCCGCGCCCGCTCGGCGGGCGGCGTCGCCGCCCAGGCGGGGAAGGCGGCGCGCGCGGCGCGTACGGCGGCGTCGACGTCCTCCACCGTGCCGGCCGGGACATGGGCGATGACCTGCTCGTCCGCGGGGTTGATCACCGCGATCGCGTCCGATGCCGCGGCCGGCCGCCACTGGCCGCCGATGTACATGCCGTCGTGGGCCTTCATCGCTCTCCTCCACGCCTGGGGGTACCGTCCGCCCCAAACTAGCGCCGTTAGTTTTACGGCGCCAGGGGCATCCGGCGTGCCGCCCGCCGCTGTCCGGCCGGCGTGACCCCGATCAGGCGGGCGAGGCGTGGCCGGATCAGGCGTCGAGACCCGGCAGGTCCATCGGGGCCGGGCAGATACGGCGGCCCTGGTGGTCGAAGACATAGAGGTGGGCGAGGTCGACGAGGAGCGGCACCTGGGCGCCGGTGCGCACCCGCAGATCGGGGCCGGTGCGGACGACGAGGTCGCTCGGGTCGGCCGTCCGCCGCTCGTGGACGGGCCCCGGGTCCGGCCCGTCGAGCACCGCGACCGGCCCGGCGACCTGGGCCATCGCGCGGTCCTTCAGCCGGGTCAGCACTCCCGGCCCGACGTTTCTGCGCCGCCGTACGGGCGACTGCGGGCGTCGTGGCGACTCCAGCTCGGCGACCACGGCGGGCCGGGAGCCGGTGTTGAAGTGCACCAGCGTCTCGTGCCCCTGGTACTCGGTGTGCTCGACGATCCCGGTGAGCGCGACCTCTCCCGGGCGGGCCTGGCTGGGCGGCGCGACCCGGACGGCCTCCGACCGCAGGCCGACGATGATCTGCCGGCCCTGCTGGATGCGCAGCAGCTGGTGGTCGGGGCTCAGCGGTTCTGGCAGCGGCAGCCGCTGGCGGCCGAGGTCGATGGACATCCTGCCGTCCAGCGGCGCGTGGACGACGGCCTGGAGCAGATTGATCCGGGGCGTGCCGATGAAGGCGGCGACGAACACGTTCGCCGGCAGGGCGTAGGTGTCACGCGGGGTGCTGACCTGCTGGAGCACGCCGCCGCGCATCACCGCGACCCGGTCGCCGAGGGACATCGCCTCCGCCTGGTCGTGGGTGACGTAGACGGTGGTGACGCCCAACTCGCCGGTGAGGCGGGCTATTTCGGCACGCAGGTGGTTGCGCAGTTTGGCGTCGAGGTTGGACAGCGGCTCGTCCATCAGGAAGACGGCGGGCCGCCTCGAGATGGCCCGGCCCATCGCCACGCGCTGGCGTTCGCCGCCGGAGAGCTGGGCGGGGAAGCGGTCGAGGAGGTCCTCGATGCCGAGCATCCGGGCGGTGGCCTCGACGCGGGGGTTGCGGTCGGCCCTCGGGTTCTCCAGCTTCAGCGGGAAGCCGATGTTCTCCCGGTTGGTCATGTTGGGGTAGAGCGCGAAGTTCTGGAAGACCATGGCCATGTCGCGTTCCCGCGGCGGGAGGTCGTTGGCGTACTCGCCGTCGAGCAGCAGCTCGCCCTCCGTGATGTCCTCCAGCCCGGCGATCATCCGCAGCACCGTCGACTTGCCGCAGCCCGAGGGGCCCAGCAGGACGAGGAACTCCCCCGGTGCGACACCGAGGGAGAAGCGGTCGACGGCCCGGGGAGCACGGCCGTATCTCTTGCTGACGTTGTGCAGAGCGATGGCGCGAGTCATGAGGTCCCGCCCGGGATGAGAAGGGGCAGCTGTGTGGCCAGAAGTTAACCCACTGTGTCCCGTCAGGGAATGGATCGCGCACGACGGAAGGGGCGCTTGTTACACATGTGTCCACCATCCGAGACCGCCCGGCGGGTCCGGCGTGAACTTCCCGGCCGTGTACGGCGGTTGGAATCCGGCCGCGGGGCCCGCCGGGAACATGCCCGGCCGGCCCCGCGTGCCACTCGGCGATCAGACCTGTTTCACGTCCGTGAGATGGGCGAAGACGACGACGTTGGCTGCGTAGCCGGTCTTCTTGTCGAAGCTGCCCCCGCAGGTCAGCAGCCGCAGTTCGGGCCGGCCGGTGTGGCCGTACACCTCGGCGTCGGGGAACTCCTTCTTCGTGTAGGTGCGCACCTTGTCGACGGTGAAGACCGCCGTACGCCGGTCCGCGCGTACGACGTCGACCTTGTCGCCCGGCTTCAGCGCGTTGAGGTTGAGGAAGATGGCCGGGCCGGTCTTGGTGTCGCGGTGGCCGACCAGCAGGGACGTGCCCCTCTCCCCCGGCGCGGGACCGTCGCGGTACCAGCCGACGAGGCGCGGGTTGTCCACCGGGGGTGCGGTGAGCCGGCCGTGGCGGTCGAGGCCGAGGCCCGTCACGGGCGACTCGATGGTGATGGCCGGGATCGACAGCTTCTTCGCCGGGGAGGGCGGCAGGGCGAGCGCGGTGCCCCGTTCGCTCTTCTTCGGCGCCGGCGCCGGTTCGGGAGTCGGCGTGGCGGCGGGGGGTGTCCGCGGGGCCGGTGTCCCGGCCGGGTCTCCGGGCGGCTTTCCGGGCGGCTTTCCGGCCGGATTTCCGGGCGGTTTTCCGGGCGGGGTGGGCGCCGGGCCCGCGGTACGGGTGGTGAGCGGCGGCAGATCGATGTCGTTCGAGCTGCCGCCCCCCGCCTTGCCGTCCTTCGCGCCGGCCCCTGCCACGGGACCGGCACCGGCGCCTTCCCCGGCGGACGCGGCGGCGGCCGGCTCGCCGGACGCGAGCGGCCGGTCCGCCGCGACGGTGACCTGCGACGCGTCCGGGGGCGGGTCCTCGCACCCCCGGACGACGCCGGTGACCAGAGTGGCCGTCACGCTGAGCGTGATGGTCAGACGACAGGCTCGGCTGGGTCCGCGTCGACGACGGCGGCGACTGCGGACGTTACGCGGCGCCATGGGCGCGGCGGCGGGCCCGTCGGACGACGACCAGTCCGGCCAGTCCGGCGGCGCCGGCGACGAGCGCGGTGCTCATGCCGACGGAGGAACCGTCGTCGCCGCCCGTGCCGCCGTCACCCGCCATGCCGCCGCCGCCCGCGGGGACCGCGCCGTGCGGCGAGCCCTTGTCGCCCTTCGACCAGTCCGTGCTGTTCTGGTCGTCCTGGATCTTGTCCTTCTCCGAGCCCTTGGCGCCGCGCTTGTCCCCGTACTTGTCGCAGTCGACGGTGAAGACCTTCTGCTTGTCCTCGGGGTTGCCCGGGACGGTCCAGGTGAGCAGGTAGTCGCCGTCGGGAAGGGCGTACTCCTCGGTGTGGCCGCGGCCGGCGATGAGCGCGATGGTGTCGTTCAGCGTGGGCCCGGTGGCCGTCGGGGGCTGCGGGGTGATGTTCCACTCGAGCAGCTCGAGGCTCTCGAAGTTGAACGCGCTGAGGCTGAACTTGCAGACCCCCTTGAGGTCGTCCCGGGTGTCCCAGTGCGGGACGCCGGCCTTGTGGATCTTGAGGTCGCCGCTGTCGCCGGGCTGGGCGAACGCCGCCGGGGCCCCCGCCAGCGTCACGCCGGCGTAGGCCAGAACGGCGAGGGCGGCGGCCCCCGTGCGGACACGGCGGGGACGGAGAGTTGCGGTCCTGCTCATGCGAGGCTCCTTCAAGCCGATGTGATTGTCATACTGATCACGCGATCGCCTGACTAGATGTCACGGATTCGGCAGGAAGAAGCGTCGAAACGCTGAGAAGGCGTCAGAAATGCCCCTACTAGGGGACACGATGTGTATGCCGACCGGGCGATCCGTCCTCGTCGGCGCCCCGCGGAGCGTAGCCCCCTCCCGTCCCACCGGTCCCGGATCGCGCCGTACGCACGGCGACCGGTCTGGCGGAGGCGGCGACCTGGCTGAGGCGATTGCCCGTCAGACGCAGGGCCGGCGCCGCCGAACGCGCCCGGTCGGGAGCCGCCTGCACCACCGTCGCCATGGACAGCCGCTGCCCGGCCCCGAGGCAGAAGCCGAGCGCCGCCGGCATCGGCGCGCGCCCACAGCGGGACCGGCAGCGCGATGCCCGGGCACAGAACCCCGCGCCGAGCAGACACGTCACGGTGAGCAGCGCGGGGCGTCGGCGTCACCACCAGCCGGCACGCTCTGGTGGCGGCGGCCCGCAGGCTCAGCGGGGCACCCACGACGGCGGGTTCGATGCCCTGCCGCTCGCCGATGCGGTGGTGCACGGGCACCTTCGCCGCCCGCCCGCCCGGCTTCGCGGCGCCTTCCGTACGCCGCTCGATCCGCCCCGATCAGCGCGCCCGCGGCCACCGTCCCGCGACCCCCACCGGCAGCAGCGGGGCGCACCGCCCCCGGTCGGTCCTGCGCCCCAGCGGCACGCCGGCGGTCACCCCGATCGCCCACTCGTCCGCGCCCAGCGACAGCGCCCGGTACGAGACGGCCGGACGCGCCGTCGGCACCGCCCCCTGCGCGAAGCCGGAGGCGATGACGAGGCGCAGCAGCCACAGGCGGCCCGTGTCAGATGATGCCGAAGAGGATCCCCGCCCCGAGCACCACCAGGCAGGTGAGGGCGGCCCACTTCACGGTGAACCTGGTGTGGTCGCCGAACTCGACCTTGGCCATGCCGACGAGGACGTACACCGCGGGCACGAGCGGGCTGGACATGTGCAGGGGCTGGCCGACGAGCGAGGCGCGGGCGATCTCCAGCGGCGAGACACCGTGCGCGGCGCCCGCTTCCGCGAGGACCGGCAGGACACCGAAGTAGAAGCCGTCGTTGGACATGAAGTACGTGAGCGGCAGGCTCAGTACGCCGGTGACGATGGCCATGTGCGGGCCCATGCCCTCGGGGATGGCGCCGACGAGCCAGTCCGCCATGTGCTCGACCATGCCGGTGCCGGTGAGGACGCCGGTGAAGACGGCGGCGGCGAAGACCATGCCGGAGACGTTGAGAACGTTGTCGGCGTGCGCCGCGACACGGGCCTTCTGGTCGGCCATGCTGGGGAAGTTGACGGTCAGGGCGAGGGCCGCGCCGATGAGGAAGAGCACCGGGATCGGCATCATTTCCAGGATCATGGCGGTGAGCAGGGCCAGCGTGAGACCGGCGTTGAACCAGTAGAGCTTGGGGCGCAGGGTGGGCCGGTCGGGGTCGAGCCCCTGGAAGCCGTCGCCGTCGTCCGGGACTTGGCCGTCCGCGTGCGGGACCGCGGGCTTCCGGGGCGGCACTTCGGCGTCCGTGCCGGAACCGGAGGCGGACCCGGAAGCCGCGCCGACCGCTGTGCCGGCGCCCGGACCGCCCGCCTTGACGAGCACCGTCCCGGGCTCCGGCTCCAGCACCTCGTCGAGCGTGAGGTACCCGAGGCGCTTGCGCTCGCGCCGGCCGAGGACGCAGGCGAGAAGGAGCACGAAGAGGAGTCCGACCGCGAGCGCCGGGATCATGGGCACGAAGATGTCCGCCGCGTCCAGCTTGAGCGCGGTGGCCGCACGGGCGGTGGGGCCGCCCCAGGGCAGGGTGTTCATGACGCCGTTCGCGGTGGCGGCGATACCGGTCAGCACGACCAGGCTCATCTTCAGGCGCTTGTAGAGCGGATACAGCGCCGACACGGTGATCATGAAGGTGGTGGAGCCGTCGCCGTCGAGCGAGACGATGGCGGCGAGCAGCGCCGTACCGATCACGATGCGCAGCGGATCGGCCTTGCAGAAGCGCAGGATGCCGCGCACGATCGGGTCGAAGAGACCGACGTCGATCATCACGCCGAAGTAGACGATGGCGAACATCAGCATCGCGGCGGTGGGCGCGAGATTGCCCACGCCTTCGATGACGTAGTCCCCGAGCTGTGCGCCCTGCCCGACGGCGACGCAGAAGAGTGCGGGGACGAGGACCAGCGCCGCGATGGGCGACATCTTCTTCGTCATGATCAGGACCAGGAAGGTCGCGATCATGGCGAAGCCGAGGATTGTCAGCATGGGGACACCTAACGTTCATCCTTGAACGGCCACCGGCGGAAGCGGCCACCGGGGTGCGGTCCGGATGACGTTAGGTGTCGTCATCTGCTGTTAACAAGATGTCGCCGTGTGAGCAATACGAGCAAAACCCCTGGTCATCGGCTTGGTGTCACGTCCACCGGGATGGCGTTGAGCACGGCGGTGCCGGACAGCGGGTCCAGCCGGGAGCCGTCCAGCAGCTGGTTCACATTGACCCCGGGGCGCTCGGCGGCCACCGAGAGACGGGTGCCGGGGCGGCTGTGGCCCCAGCCGTGCGGCAGGCTCACCACACCGGGGCGTACGTCGTCCGTGATCTCCACGGGGGCCTCGACGCGTCCGCCGTCGGCGGTGACGCTCGCCGTGGCACCGTCCTCGAGCCCGAGCCGGGCGGCGTCGTCCGGGTGGACGTGGAGGGTGCAGCGGTTGGAACCGCCGTTCAGCGCGGGCACGTTGTGGAGCCAGCTGTTGTTGGACCGCAGATGGCGGCGGCCGACCAGGACGAGGCCCTCCGGGCGGGCGTCGAGGGCGGCGCGCAGCCGGGGCAGGTCGTCGGCGACGGGGGCCGGCAGCAGCTCGACGCGTCCGCTGCGGGTCCGCAGGATCTGCGGTATCCGGGGCTCCAGCGGCCCGAGGTCGACGCCGTGCGGCTGGTCCAGCAGCGTGTCGAGGGTGAGGTCGTACGGGCCGAGCCGCAGCATCATGTCGAGGCGGCGCTCGGGTCCGGTGCGTCCCGTCAGCGTGGCGGCGGCCTCCTCGACGGTCCGGCCGTGCATCGGGGAGTGCGGGTCGGCGACCGCCTTGGCGAGAGCGCCCTGGACGACCATGTCGTCGACGGCGGACGGCTCTGCGCCGTGCATCCCCGACACGGCGAGGATCAGCCGCGCGTGGATCTCGCACTCGTCCATCAGCCCGGCCTCCAGCGGTACGGCGGCGGGGCTGTAGCGGGCCTGGTTGCGGACGGCCAGCGAGTTGAAGGCGAAGTCGAAGTGGGCGCTCTGCGTGGGCGGCGGCGGGGGCAGCACCACGTCCGCGTGGCGGGACGTCTCGTTGAGGTACGGGTCGATGCTGATCATCAGGTCGAGGCCGGCCAGGGCGCGGTCGAGGCGGTCGCCGTCGGGCGCGGAGAGCACCGGGTTGGCCGCGATGACGATCAGCGAGCGGATCTGCCCCTCACCGGGGGTCTCGATCTCCTCCGCGAGGGCGGCCATCGGCAGTTCGCCCTTGGCCTCGGGGTGCCCGCTGACCCGGCTGCTCCAGCGGCCCAGCGTGAACCCCTTGCCGGGGGCGGCCGGACGCGGGGCGCGCTCGGTGGCGGAGTACGGGAAGAGGGCGCCGCCCGGCCGGTCGAGGTTGCCGGTGAGGATGTTGAGCACGTCCACGAGCCAGCTGGCCAGCGTGCCGTGCTCGACGGTGCAGCTGCCGATGCGCCCGTAGACGGCGGCGGTGGGCGCGGCCGCGAGCTCGCGGGCGATCGTACGGATCTCCTCGGGCTCCATGTCGCAGGCCGGCGCGACGGCCTCCGGTGTGAAGTCCTTGACGGCCGCCTCCACTTCGGCGACCTGCTCGACATGGCCGGCGAGCGCTCCGAGGTCGGTGAGGTTCTCCTCGAACAGGACCTGCGTGAGCGCGGCGAGCAGCAGCGCGTCGGTGCCGGGGCGGATCGCGACGTGCCGGTCGGCGAGCCGTGCGGTGCGGGTGCGGCGCGGGTCGACGACGGTCAGGGTGCCGCCGCGGCGGCGGAGCGCCTTGAGCTTGCCCGGGAAGTCGGGCGCGGTGCACAGACTGCCGTTGGACTCCAGCGGGTTGGCCCCGAGCATCAGCAGGTGATCGGTGCGGTCCAGGTCCGGCACGGGGATCGCGACGGCGCTGCCGAACAGCAGTCCGCTGGAGACGTGCTTGGGCATCTGGTCGAGAGTGGAGGCGGAGAAGATGTTGCGGGAGCGCAGCGCGGCGAGGAGGACGGGCGGGTAGAGACCGCCGGCCATGGTGTGGACGTTGGGGTTGCCGAGCACGACGCCGACGCTGTTGGGTCCGTGTTCCTCGATCAGCGGCCTGATCCGGGCGGCGATCAGGTCGAACGCCTCCTCCCAGGTCGCGTCGCGCAGTTCGCCGTTCTCCCGGACGAGGGGGGTGCGCAGCCGGTCGGGGTCGGCGTCGAGCTCGCCGAAGGACGCGCCCTTGGGACAGATGAAGCCCCGGCTGAAGACGTCGTCGCGGTCGCCCTTGGCTCGGGTGACGCGGGTGCCCTCGATGGTGAGGGTGAGCCCGCAGGTGGCCTCGCACAGCGGACAGACGCGCAGCGCGGTGCGGGCCTGCGCGTCGGACTGGGAGACCGCGGGCGCCTCTGCGGCGTCGGGCACGGAGGTCGTCGTACGGGTGCTGGGGGCGGTGCGGGGCATGAGCCCTCCCGGGGCGGCGGCAGCGGCAGCGGCGATGTGCCGGGTCACCGAGCATACCGACCGGTACGCATGCCGGGGAAGACTGTTACCGGTCCGTACTGCGGCCACGGCGGGGTGTGGCGAGTCGTAACGGTCACGCCCGACCGCCGGCGACGGTCCACCGCGGGTCGCCGCCGGGTCGGTGGGCACGCCGGGGCAGCGGGCACGCCGGGTCGGTGGGCACGCCGGCCGATCGCAGCGGTCCGGCCGGTCACCGGCCGGGCGCGGCGGGCGCGGCCGGTCACGCCCCGTCGAGGATCCGCGCCAGATAGGCGCGCAGCAGCTCGCGCGTCTCGGTCACGATCGCCTCGTCCCCGGACGGCCGTACCCGGAAGGCCAGCTGGAGCAGCGCGTCCGCCGCCTCCACCGAGACGAGGACCGCGCGGCGCAGCTCCTCGTCCACCGCGCGGCCCAGATGCCCGGCGAGCAGGTCCGCGAGCCGGCCCGGCACGTCGGGGTCGGCGCCGGCGGCAGGGGTGCCGACCGGGAGCTGCGCGCCGAAGTCGACCAGCGCGAACCCCGGCACGGAGCGCTTCATCGCCAGGTACTCGTCGAGCACGACGTCGACCGCGCCCCGCCAGTCGTCGGCCCGCACCTCGGGCAGGCGCGCCGCGATCCGCTCGGAGTATCCGTCGAGGTTGCGGCGTGCGAGGGCGTCGACCAGGGCGCGCTTGTTGCCGAAGAAGCGGTAGACCGAGCCGATCGGCACCCCGGCCCTGGCCGCGACCGCGCGGGTGGACAGCCCCTCGTAGCCCGCTTCGTCCAGGACCTCCGCGCAGGCGTCCAGGATCCGCGCGAGCCGGTCGGCGCTGCGCTGCTGGACCGGGACGCGGCGCAGATGCGCGGCGTCGGGAAGCGGTCGACGGGCCTGGGACACGCCGTCCATCATGCCGCTCCGTTGCCGTGGAGGGGGTGGACCTGCAATCCTACTGTTGTCCATAGGAATGGATTCAGTGAATCCTTCAGCACCAGGAGCGGACGATGAACGGCACCGAGCAGGCGCGGAAGATGGTCGAGGGGTTGACCGACCGGTCGTTCTCCCCCGGCTTCGGCAACGAGCACAGCTCCGAGGCGGAGCCCGGCGCACTCCCGCACGGGCGGAACTCGCCCCAGCGCGCCCCCCTCGGCCTCTACGCGGAGCAGCTCAGCGGCTCGGCCTTCACCGAGCCCCGCGTCCACAACCGCCGCTCCTGGCTGTACCGGATCCGCCCCTCGGCCGCGCACCCGCCCTTCGTCCGCGTCGACAACGGCCATGTCCGCAGCGCCCCCTTCACCGAGACAGTGCCCGACCCCAACCGGCTGCGCTGGAACCCGCTGCCGGAGCCGGCGCCCGGCACCGACTGGCTGGCCGGTCTGTGGACCCTCGGCGGCAACGGCGACGCCACCCAGCGCACCGGTATGGCCGTGCACCTTTACCACGCCAATACGTCGATGACGGACCGGGTGTTCAGCGACGCGGACGGCGAACTGCTCCTCGTTCCCGAGCACGGCGGGCTGCTGCTGGTGACCGAGCTCGGGCTGCTGCCCGTCCGCCCCGGCGAGGTCGCGCTGATCCCCCGCGGTGTCCGCTTCCGCGTCGAGCTGCTGGACGCGACCGCCCGCGGTTACGTCTGCGAGAACTACGGGCAGCCCTTCCAGCTCCCCGACCTCGGCCCGATCGGCGCCAACGGCCTGGCGCACCCCCGCGACTTCCTGGCCCCCGTCGCCGCGTACGAGGACGTCGAGCGCCCGGTGGAGGTCGTCAACAAGTTCTGCGGGAACCTGTGGGCGGCGACCTACGACCACTCCCCGCTCGACGTGGTCGCCTGGCACGGCAACCATGTCCCGTACGTCTACGACCTGCGCCGCTTCAATGTGATCGGCTCGATCTCCTACGACCACCCCGACCCCTCGATCTTCACGGTGCTGACCTCGCCGTCCGACACCCCCGGCCTCGCCGGCGTCGACTTCGTCGTCTTCGCGCCGCGCTGGCTCGTCGGCGAGGACACCTTCCGCCCGCCCTACTTCCACCGCAATGTGATGAGTGAGTACATGGGCCTCATCGAGGGCGCGTACGACGCCAAGGCCGAAGGGTTCGTGCCGGGCGGCGGCTCGCTGCACAACATGATGTCGGCACACGGCCCCGACCGGGAGACCTTCGACCGGGCGAGCGCCGCCGAGCTCAAGCCGCAGAAGATCGACAACGGGCTGGCCTTCATGTTCGAGACGCGCTGGCCGGTGACCACGACCGGGCAGGCGGCGAACGCCGACCACCTGCAGAAGGGGTACGACGACGTATGGCAGGGTCTGGAGCGCCACTTCAGGCCGTAGTGGAGAGATGCCGTGTACGGAGATGCCGTGACCTCCTTCGCCCCTGACTCGCTGGTCCTGAACCGCAAACTGCCGCTGTGGTACCAGGTCTCGCAGTCGCTGCGCGCCTCGATACTCGGCCGGCCCCCCGAGGCCTCGCTGCGGCTGCCCACCGAGGAGCAGCTCGCCCAGCACTACGGCGTGAGCGTCCTCACCATGCGCCAGGCGCTCAAGGAGCTGGAGGAGGAGGGCCTGATCAGCCGGCACCGGCGGCGCGGCACCTTCATCGAACCGGGAGCACGGCGGGGCGCGCCCCGCCGGCTCCTCGGCTCCATCGACGCGGTCGTCGCCCAGCAGTCCGGCGAGCACACCACGATCCTCGGCCACGGCCCCGAGCCGGTGCCCGGTGAGATCACGGAACACTTCCCGGACGCCGCGGAGATCGTGATGTACCGGCGGCTGCGCTGCGACGGCGACACCGGCGAGCCCACCAACTGGGCGGAGAACGCCCTGCGCCCGGACATCGCCGCCGGCCTCGACCTCGCGGACCTGGAACGCTGGCCGATGACCAAGGTCCTGCGGGACTCGCTCGGCGTCCGGATCAGCCGGATCACCGACACCGTGGAGGCCCGCCTCGCGGACCCGCGTACCGCCGAGCTGCTGCGGGTGCCGCTGCTGAGCCCGATCCTCCACTACACCGGCGTGACGTACGACGACTCCGGCCGGGTCGTGGACGTGGCCCGCATCCGCTACCGCGGGGACCGGTTCTCGTTCTCCGTCACGCTGGACGCGGCCGACTAGCCGACTGGTCGGCTGGAGGCGGACTGGACGTGCCGGCGGCGCCTAATAGCATCGGACGGTGACTGCTCTCACCGAGGACGTGCCGCTGCTCGACGACCTCATGCCGTGGTCCGTCGCGCCGCTGCGACCGGGCCGGAGCTGGGTGATGGCCCCGGACGCGGCCTGTCTGCGGGCGCGTTGGGACACGCTCGTACGGGCGGAGGGCGGCGAGCGCGAGGCGCTGTTCCGCCCGACCCGGCTGCGGGGACCGCACAGCGCGGTGGCGCAGCTCCCCGGCCGGCCGACGGGCACGGGGCGGTTCGCGCGCGAGAGCGGGCGCTGCCCGGAGCCCGTGCGGGTGCTGCACGGCCCCTTCGACGAGCAGTGGCTGATACCGGACCACCGGCTGATCGACGTGGCACGGCCCGAGTTGTGGCGGGTACGGGACGACCACCAGCTCTTCGTCGTCGAGGCGGGCACGGCCGTCGTGGTGTCCGGGCTGCTGCCGGACGGGCGTACGCCCGCCGGCCGGCCGGGCCGCGTCCGGCCGCTGTACCGGCGGCCGGGCGGCCGCGAGCCCAACCTCGCGCCCGGTCTGACGGACGCGCTGGGCGAGCGGTACGGGTGCGAGGTGGACGCGGAGGACGTCGCCGCGTGGGTGGTCGCGGCCGCGCGGCCGTCGCCCGCCGGGTGGGCGGTGCCGCTCACGGCGGACGCCGGCGTCTGGGCGGCCGGGGTCGCCCTGGGGCGCGAGCTGGTCCGCGTCATGCTGCGCGGCGCGCGGGGCGCGGAACGCCCGCGACTGCCGGGCGGCCGACGCCCGTACGTCCGGGCGGCTCTGCCGGCCAGGCCGTCGTCCGTCGTCTACCTCCCCGACGAGGAGACGCTCCTCATCGGGGAGGTGGGCCGCGTCTCGCCGGTGCCGGCTTCGGCCTGGGACTACGAGGTGGGTGGCGCGCGGGTGCTGGAGCTGTGGTTCGAGCAGCGGACGGCCGTCGGGGAGCCCGGGACTCTGGACGCGGTGCGGCCCGCGGGGTGGCCGCAGCAGTGGACCTCCGAGCTGCTGGAACTGATCACCGTGCTGGCGATGCTGTCGGAACTCGCGCCGCGGCGGGCGTCGCTGACCGCCACGTCGGACCGGCTGCCGGCCGCCGCCCTCCGCGCGGCGGGCGTTTTCCCGCCACCGCCGCGGTGCCGCCGCCCGGCGTCGGTCCTGGACCACGCGGAGGAGGGCCCGGAGGGGCAGGTCGCGCTGCTGTGACAGTGCGGGGGGGCTGGGGCGGGGCCGCTGCGCGGGGCTTGTCCCCTACCCGCCCCTTCCCGCTGTACCGGATGTGCGGCTCCGCCGCGTGGGGGCTTCGCCCGGACCCGGTACCGCGCTTCGCGCGGTAGGGGCCCGGGGGCAGCGCCCCCGGTTCGGGAAGGGGCGGGGTCGGGGAACAGCCCAGGGTCGTGACAAACATGGCGCATACACGATATGCACGGCCCATGAGCCAAGACCCACAGCCACTCCCCCTGCACGGCATCACCGTCGTCGCCGTCGAGCAAGCTGTCTCCGCCCCGTTCGCCACCCGCCAGCTCGCCGACCTGGGCGCCCGCGTGATCAAGGTGGAGCGGCCCGACGGCGGGGACTTCGCGCGGGGGTACGACACCGCCGCCCGCGGGCTCGCGTCGCACTTCGTGTGGTGCAACCGCGGCAAGGAGTCCATCGCGGTGGACCTGAAGGACCCCCGCGGCCTGGAGGTCGTGCACCGGCTCGTCGCCGGCGCCGACGTGTTCGTGCAGAACCTCGCGCAGGGCGCGGCCGCCCGGCTGGGCCTGGACGCCGCCGCCCTGTGCGCCGAGCACCCGCGGCTGGTGGCCGTCGACATCTCCGGTTACGGATCGACGGGACCGTACGCGCACAAGCGGGCGTACGACATGCTCGTGCAGTGCGAGGCCGGGCTCGTCTCCGTGACGGGCACGCCGGAGCAGCCGGTGAAGGCGGGCGTCCCGGCGGCCGACATCGCCGCCGCGATGTACGCCTTCTCGGGCGTGCTGGCGGCGCTGCTGCGGCGCGGCGTCACGGGACGCGGCGGGCCGGTGGAGATCTCCATGCTGGAGTCGCTGGCCGAGTGGATGGGGCATCCGCTGCACCACGGGATGCACGGGGGCGAGCCGCCGGCGCGTACAGGTCTCGCGCACGCCGTCATCGCCCCGTACGACGCGTACGCCACGGCGGACGGCGGTCAGGTGCTGCTGTCGGTGCAGAACGACCGCGAGTGGCGGCGGCTGGCCGAGCAGGTGCTGGAGCGCCCGGAGTTGGGGACCGATCCGGCGTTCGCGACGAACACGGCCCGTACGGCGAACCGGGAGCGGACGGACGCGGCGGTGGCCAAGGCGCTGGCGGGGCTGGAGACCGGGGAGGCGGTCGCGCGGCTGGAGGCGGCGGGCATCGCCTGCGCGCGGCTCAACAGCATGACGGACGTGGCCGCCCATCCGCAGCTCGAGGCGCGGGACCGGTGGCGCGAGGTCGGGTCGCCGACGGGACCGCTGCGGGCGATGCTGCCCCCGATCACGCTGCCGGGCGGGGAACCGGCTCGAATGGGGGATGTTCCCGGCCTGGGCGAGCACACCGACGCGCTGCTGCGGGCCGTGGGGATGACGGATGAAGCGGCGGCGGTACTGCGCCGGGACGGTGTGGTCGCCTGAGCGGGGTGGGCGCGGTCGTCCCGACGCGGAGGGCCGGTGGGTGGCGGGCCGGGCGTCGGGTCAGCCGCGGCTGCCGAAGAGTGAGCGGCGCAGTCGGCGCAGCGGCGCGAAGAGCGAGACGCGCGCACTCTTGCTCCGACGGCTGTGCGCCACATCACGCGAGGTCAGTTCACGCATCAGGAGCGTCGCTTCGGCCGTCTCACGCTGCGGGACGGCGGGGCCGCCGAGCACCGAGAGATGGCGGTCGAGACGCGAGCTGGTCGCACCGCTCCCGCAGGTGATGGCAGGTACTCGTGCCCTGCTGCGCACTGTTATCTGATCCATGTCACTCCCCACCCGTACGAGGCACCCGGCCCGGGCAGGTTAACCCTATCGCCCCGCCGGGACACCCGTGTATCCCGCCTGCATGATTCACCGCACTCGTACGCGCGTTGACCATTACTCTCCGAATACGACTGTTTCCAGGGCGAGTTGGACAGCGTGTATGTGAATTCCAGCCGCCATCGTACTGATGGCCAATCAAGACCGCTACATCCCGGACGAGTTGAGCTAGCTTGGAGTGATTTCCACCATGCTGCGGCACTGGTTGCGGACAGGGGGCCCGCCATGAGCGACGTACCGGCTACGCCGGGGACCGTGCGGCTGATCGCGGGCCGATACCGCCTGCTGAGCCCACTTGAGGAGGACGGCGGCGGCATCCTGTGGCGGGCCCGCGACGAGGTGCTGGGGCGTGAGGTCGCGGTCAGGGAGGTCAGGGCGCCGGCCGCGCTCGCGCCCGGGGAGGTGCGCGGGCTGTACGCGCATCTGGAGAACGCCGCCCGCGCCGCCGGCCGTGTCTCGCACCGCAACGCGGTCGCCGTCCACGACGTGGTCACCGACGACGGCCGGCCGTGGATCGTGAGCGAACTGGTGCGCGGGCTCACTCTGGCGGACGTCCTCGACGCCGAGGGCCCGCTCCCGCCGCGCCGCGCCGCCCAGGTCGGGGCGGAGGTGCTGGCCGCGCTGCGTGCCGCGCACGCCGCGGGCGTGCTGCACCGGGACGTGAACCCGTCGAACGTGCTGATGACCAACGACGGCCGGGTGCTGGTCACCGACTTCGGGACGGTGACGGACCGCGACTCCCCCGAGTTCGGCGCGCCGGAGACGGTCGCGGGCCGTGAGCCGGGACCGGAATCGGACCTGTGGTCGCTGGGTGCACTGCTGCACGCCGCGGTGGAAGGACGCTCGGCGTTCGGCGCCGGCTCCTGGTCGGGCGCGTCACCCGACGCCAGTGAGGAGGGGGCGGCGCCGGCCGGTGCAGCCCTCGGTTCGGTGATCACCGGGCTGCTGCACCGCAATCCGGCGGACCGTCTCGACGCCGCGGAGGCCGAGCACCTGCTGCGCCTGGCGAGCGCGGGCGGCGGCGGCAGTGACGTACGGACGGACGCGGCGGACGTCGCGTCCGCACCGCGGACCCCGACGGACACGGCGAGCGAGCCGGACGCCGCTTCCCCGCCGAAGGCCGCTCCCCGGCCGGACCTGCCCATGGCCACGGGCGTGGTCCCCCAGTCCGACGCCTCGCGGCGGGCGACGACGGTCCTGGTGGTGGGGGTGGCGCTGCTGCTGGTCTTCGTCGTGGCGCTGGTCTGGCTGGTGGCGGGCGGCGCGTGAGAGAAGGACCGTGACCGGCCCGCTGCTGCGGGCCGGTCACGGCTGCGCTCAGGCGTTGGAGTCGAACACGGGCAGATAGCCGCCGGACTGGCCGGCCGCCGTCGGGTGGTAGGAGTCCCCGATGTTGAGCCAGTTCAGGCTGTGCAGCCAGGACGAGCCGGAGCAGATCTCGTGGCCGGTGAACGTCCCGACGACGCTCGCGAAGGTGTAGCCGTGGTCGGCCGCACGCTTGGCGGTCGCCGCGTTGAGATGGTCGGCGGCGCCGTTGATGGCGCGCCGCTCGTTCTCGGTCAGGCCGGCGAGACAGCTGCCGTTCAGTTTGTAGAAGCGGGGATAGCCGAGGACGACGACCCTGGCGGCGGGGGCCTTGGCACTGATCGCCGAGTACACCTGGTCGAGCTTGCCGGGCAGCGTCGTGTCGACGTACGCCTTCGCCTGCTCGATCCGGCTGAGGCAGTTGGCCTCCGACTGGAGGACGCAGGTGGTCATCACGTCGGCGAAACCGGCGTCGTTGCCGCCGACGGTGATGGAGACGAGGTCGGTGGCGGAGGTGAGGGGGGCGAGCTGATTGGCCGTGACATCACCCGTACGAGCGCCTGAGCAAGCGGTGAAGGCGAACGACGAGGGTGAGTTGGCGTTGGCCCAGAGCTTGGGATAGGCCCGGGTGCTGCGCTTGCAGTTACCGCTCGCGCTGTCGTAACTGCCGGCTCCTACACCTGACGAGTAGGAGTCGCCGAGTGCCACGTAGTCCAGGGACTGGGCGGTGGTGTCGGCCTGCGCCGTGCCCGCTCCGGTGAGAGCGAGGACGGCGCCGAGGAGGAGTGAGGATGAGAAAGCCGCGGCTCGGGACAGTTTCATGGAACCTCCCTTTAGCAGGATCTCTGCCTCAACTTTCCTAGCAGCGCGGGACGTTCTCCGGAAGTGTTCATGTCAAGAATTGTTACTGACGAGTCAGTGGGGCAGTTGGGGCGGTACCGCACACCGGCGCTGATCCGTCCTCAAAGATGATGCGAACAGGGCTCTTTACGGCGGACTTGTCATACAGTCGCGGGCGTCGCGGCGGCGGCCGCCGGATACGCCGTCGGCGGCGTACGGGCGCGCGGCCGCGTGGCGTTCTCCTCAGGGCCGATCGCCGCGAGCCCGGGGCCCCCTCGGGGGCGTCCTCGGCGGCCGGACCGTGAACGCACCGGTGTCCGTGCTGATGTACCACGCCGTCGGGGAGCGGCCGGCCCCGGCGGCGTACGCAGGTGCGCGAACTCGCCGCCGCCGGCACGGAGATCGGCGGCCACGCCCACACCCACCCCCAGCCCGACGGCCCGCGCCTCGCTCACGAGACGGCCCACTGCCGGGACGTCATCGCCCAGGAACCGGGCGCGGCGCCCGTCTCGTCCGCCTACCCGTACGGCTACTCCGACCGCCGGGTGCGCGCCGCCGTCCGTACGGCCGGCTTCGCGCAGGCACACGCCGTCGGCAACGCGCACCGGCGCGCCGTCAGGGCCCGTACGCGCTGCGGCGGCTGACGGTGCGGCGCGGCACGGGACCGGCCGGGTTCGAACGGCTCCTCGACGGGCACGCCCTCGCCGTCGCCACGAACTTCGCCGTCGACCGGGCGCTGACCAAGGGCTACGCCGTGGTGCGGCGGACCCGGCGGGCCGCCGCGCCGGCCCGCCGCCGCTGGGCGTGACCACGGGTGGACCGGCCGCCGCACCGGCAAAAGACGGTGCGACGGCCGGTGGCGTGCCGGATCATGGGCGGCATGTCTGCCAACCCCCAGGACGCACTGCCGATCCGGCTCAACGTCGACGACAGCGACTCGCCCTCCGACGTCATCGACGCGCTGTTCCTCGGCCGCTTCGCGACGGGCGAGCAGCCGTACTCGCACAGCTCATCGATCGACCGCGTCAGGCCCGGCGTGACGATGCTGCCGCCCGGCGCGTCCGTCCTGCGCTCGGCACGCGACGACGACCGCAGCGCCACGCTCGCCGAGGGCGACGGCTGGACGCTGCTGATCTCCCGCTGGAACCGGGGAGCGGACGTCACGGTCACGGCGGTCACCTCCGAAGTCGCCGAGAAGATCCTCAAGGAGGCGACCGACGGCGCGGCGGACGAACCCGAACCGGAACCCTCGAACGTGACCATGGGCTTCTGGTACGTCTCCCCGCGCCGCGGCCCGCACCGCACGACCCGCCAGATCGCGGCCGGGACCTGGGACGAGATCCGGCCCAACTACACCGCGCCGGTCGCCGACGCGATGGACCGGCTGATGAAGGTCACCCCCGACGACATCGCGGGCCGGCTCCTGCTGCTCCACGGCCCGCCCGGCACCGGCAAGACCTCCGCCCTGCGCACCCTGGCCCGCTCGTGGCGCGACTGGTGCCAGGTGGACTGCGTCCTGGACCCGGAACGGCTGTTCAACGACGTCGGCTATCTGATGGACATCGCGATCGGCGAGGACGAGGGCACGTCCAGGAGCCGCTGGCGGCTGCTCCTGCTGGAGGACTGCGACGAACTCATCCGCGGCGAGGCCAAGCACACGGCGGGCCAGGCCCTCTCCCGCCTCCTCAACCTCACGGACGGCCTCCTCGGCCAGGGCCGCAACGTCCTGGTCGGCGTCACCACCAACGAGGACCTCGAACGCCTCCACCCGGCCGTCGTCCGCCCCGGCCGCTGCCTCGCCCGCATCGAGGTCGGCCCGCTGACCCGCCCGGAAGCGGTGTCCTGGCTCGGCACGGACCAGGGCGTGTCCCGCGAGGGCGCGACCCTGGCCGAGCTCTACGCCCTCCGCCGCGGCACCCCGTCGGCGTCCGTCCCGTCCCAACCGGGGGGCGACGCGGACGCGGGCCTGTACCTCTGAGGCGGAGCCCGCTGCGCGGGGCGTGTTCCCCTACCCTCCCCCTGCGGCCCAGCGGCCGCGGGGGGACCCCCACCTTCCCGTAACCGGGCTCTGCCCGGACCCGCGCCTCAAACGCCGACGGGGCTGGGTTGGCCGGTCACGTCGGGGCCCCGCCCGGGCCCGGTTCGGGATGACGGCCCGGACCGGGGAGCAGGCGCGCCCCGTCAGACCTCGCCCCCGTCCCCGTAGACCGCCCGTACCGCGTCCCCCACCACCGACACCGCCGCCTCGCGCGACAGCCCCAGCCGTCGGACCCGCGCCGCGTACGCCGCTGCCGCCTCCGCCGCCTCGCGTGCCGCCGCGTCGCCCGCCGCCGCGACGAACGTGCCGTGGCGGCCCCGTGTCTCGATCACGCCGTCGGCCTCGAGCGCGCGGTAGGCCTTGGCCACGGTGTTGGCCGCGAGGCCGAGTTGCTCGGCGAGACCGCGGACGGTGGGCAGGCGGTGGCCGACCGGGAGCGCCCCTGAGCGGGCCTGCTCGGAGATCTGTGCGCGGAGCTGCTCGTACGGTGCGTCGGCCGCATCGGCGTCGATGTTGATGTCGAGGTTCGAGGTCACGGCGCGATTCTCCCTCACAGGGGCGGAAATTCGGAGGCGCCGCCGCCCTCCCCGTGCGTACCGTGCCTGCCCATGACTGTGATCGTTCGTGACTTCCGCCCCGAGGACGCCGAGGCCGTGACCCGGGTTCGGCGTGCCTGTATGCCCTTCGAGGTGACGACACCCGCGTCCCTCCTCTTCGGGATCGATACCGCCAACCCGGCGAAGAAGTACCGGCTGTTGGTGGCCGAGCAGGACGGGGAGCTGATCGGCACCGCCCATGCCGGAATCGCGTACGACTCCGCCGAGCCCGGCCAGTCGTTCGTCACCCCGCACATCCACCCGGAGCACCGGGGTCGCGGCGCGGGCGGTCTGCTGCTGCGGGTCGCGGAGGAGCATCTCGCCGGGGAGGGCGCGAAGAACGTGTACGCGTGGGTCCTCGAGGGCGCGGACAACGTCGCGTTCGCCGAGAAGCGGGGCTACCGGCCCACCCGTTCCGCGCACTTCCAGCGGCTCGACCTGGTGAACGGCCCGCTCCCCGAGGTTCCCGCGCTGCCGCCGGGCGCGGAGTTGCGTACCGCCGCCGACTTCGAGGCCGACCCGCGGCCGATGTTCGAGGCGGACGCGGAGGCGACGTCGGACGAGCCGAGTGACATCCCCACCGACCTGGCCGACTACGAGGACTGGCTCGCCCACACCTGGAACGATCCGCTGCTCGACCGGCAGTTGACCACGGTCGTCGTGGTCGACGGCAAGGTGGCGTCGTACACCGCCGCGCTCACGGACGGCGCGACCCGCTATCTGTCGGGGATGACGGGCACCCTGCGCGCCCACCGCGGCAAGGGACTGGCGAAGCTGGCCAAGACCGACTCGCTGCGCCGGGCCCGTGCGGCGGGCTACACGGACGCGTTCACGAACAACGACGCCGACAATGGTCCGATGCTCGCGATCAACAGGTGGTTCGGGTACGAGATCTGCGCGACGGAGGTCCGCCATGTCCGCACGCTCGATTGACGTACGGCTCGTCAAGGCCGGTGCGACGAAGATCCGCTACCCGGCCGAGCTGCTCGGCGACGACGGCGACCGTCTCGCGGTCCGCGCCCCCTGGGCGGGTTCGGGCGTGCGGGACTTCGGCTTCGTACGCTTCGAACCGGGTGACGTGTTCACCGAGTACTACTGGCGCGACCGCTGGTACTCGGTCAAGGAGGTCCGCGCGGGCGACGGCACGCTCAAGGGCTGGTACTGCGACATCACCCGGCCCGCCGTACTGGCCGAGGACGGCGGCGAGCTGAGCGTCGAGGACCTGGACCTCGACCTGTGGGTATCGGCGGACGGCACGGAGATCCTCCGGCTGGACGAGGACGAGTTCGAGGAGAGCGGCCTCGCCGTCCGCGACCCGGCGGCCGCGGCGGCGGCGGTCCGCGCCCTGGACGAGCTGGAGCAGCGGGCCCGGACCGGCCGCTTCACGCGGTTGCTGGACCGGTGACGCGGTGAGGGGCGGGCCACCGCGGCGGCCCGCCCCTCACCCAGCGCCGCATCAGGCGGAGCGGCGCCGTACGACGAGCTTCTTCAGCCACGGCCAGGCCAGCAGCACCGCGACCACCGCGTACACGGTCACCGAGAAGGGCGTGTTGACGAGTCCGGCCGCGCTGCCGTCGCTGATCTGGAGCGCGCGCCGCAACTGCTGCTCGGCCGCCGGGCCGAGGATGACGCCGATGACGGCGGGCAGCACGGGGAGCCCGTAGCGCCGCATACCGAAGCCGATCAGGCCGATGACCAGCAGGATCACCAGGTCGATCGCCTCGCCCCCGACCGCGTACGCGCCGACCGCCGCGAAGAACAGGATGCCGGCGTAGAGGTACGGGCGCGGGATGCGCAGCAGCTTCGCCCAGAGCGGCGCGAGCGGCAGGTTCAGCGCGAGGAGCAGCACCATGCCGACGAACAGCGAGGCGATCAGGCCCCACACCAGGTCGGGTTCGCGCTCGAAGAGCAACGGTCCGGGCTGGATGCCGTACTGCTGGAAGGCGGCCAGCATGACCGCCGCGACGGCCGTCGTGGGCAGTCCGAGCGTGAGCATGGACACGAGGGTGCCGGCGGCGGACGCGGAGGCGGCCGACTCCGGTCCGGCGACGCCCTCGATGGCGCCCTTGCCGAACTCGTCCTTGTGCTTCGAGAGCCGCTTCTCCGTGACGTACGACAGGAAGGTGGGGATCTCCGCGCCGCCCGCCGGGATCGCGCCGAACGGGAAGCCGATGACCGGGCCGCGCAGCCACGGCTTCCAGGTGCGCCGGACGTCGGCCTTCGCCAGCCACGGCCGGCCGACCGGGATCGCGTCGCCGCTGTTCCGCCGCAGATGCGCGGCGACCCACAGGGCCTCGCCGATCGCGAAGAGCCCGACGGCGACGATCACGACGTCGATGCCGTCGGCGAGCTGGAGCGACCCGAGGGTCAGCCGCTGCTGGCCGGTCATCTGGTCGAGGCCGACGAGGCCGAGGGTGAGGCCGATCAGCAGCGAGGCGAGGCCCCTGATCCGCGAGGAGCCGAGCACCGAGGTGACGGCGATGAAGGCCAGCACCATGATCGCGAAGTAGTCGGGGGCGCCGATGTCGACGGCCAGCTCGGCCACCGTCGGGGCGAGCACGACCAGCAGGATCGTGCCGATCATGCCGCCCGCGAAGTGACCGCCCGCCGCGGCCGCCAGCGCCTGCGCGCCGCGCCCCGCCTTGGCCATCGGGTTGCCCTCGATCGCGGCGACCACCGCCGCGCTCTCACCGGGGGTGTTGAGCAGAATGGAGGTGGTGGAGCCGCCGAACATGGCCCCGTAGTAGATCCCGGCGAACATGATGAACGCGCCGGTCGGCTCCAGGCCGTACGTCACGGGAAGCAGCAGCGCGACCGCCATGGCCGGGCCGATGCCGGGCAGGACGCCGATGGCCGTGCCGAGCAGGACGCCTGTCGCCGCCCACAGCAGGTTGACCGGGGTGAGCGCCGTGCCGAAGCCGTCGAGGAGGGAGTTGAGGGAATCCATCAGAGCACTCCCATCAGCGGGCCGCCGGGGAGCGGGACGCCGAGCAGGTTGTTGAAGACGACGTAGGTGACGAGGGAGAGGACGGCGGCGATCAGCGGGTCGCGATCGAAGCGCCGGCTGCCGAGCGCGTACGCGGAGCCCCAGAAGAGCAGCGCGCCGGAGACCGGGAAGCCGAGCGGTCCGATCAGGACGGCGCCCGCGAGGAACACCCCGGCGAGCAGCAGCACCGTGCGCCAGTCGCTCGGCTCCGACAGGTCGATGTCCTCGCCGCCCTCGGCCTCGCCCCGGCCGCCTCGCAGTACGTCGACCGCGAGGAGGACGGCGACGACGAGCAGGCCGATGCCGACGGTGATCGGGACGGTCCTGGGGCCGACGGGACCGCGCTGGGTGATGTCGACGTCCATGGTGAGCGCGTCGGTGAGGACGAGGACGCCGATGACGAGGAGCAGCAGGCCGACGCCGAGCTCGGAGTGTTCGCGCAGCCAGGCGCGCCGGCCGCCGGTGGTCTCTGTCGTGCTCACAGCCCCAGCTCCTTCAGCACCTGGTCGACTCTGCTGTCCTGTTCGGTGAGGAAGTCGCCGAACTCGTCCCCGGGGAGAAAGGCGTCGTCCCAGCGGTTCTTCTTCAGCGAGTCCCGCCACTCCTGCGAGTCGTGCAGCTCGGTGACGAGACCGACGAGCTTGTCCCGCTCGGCGTCGGACAGACCGGGCGGTGCGACGATGCCGCGCCAGTTGGTGAACTCCGTGTCCAAACCGGCTTCGCGCAGGGTGGGCGCGTCCAGACCCGGTACGCGCTTCGGCCCCGTGACGGCCAGCAGCCGCAGCTCGCCCGACTTGATCTGGTCGAGGTACTCGCCGACGCCGGAGACGCCGAAGGCGACCTTGTTGCCGAGGATGGAGGCCAGCAGCTCGCCGCCGCCGTCGAAGGGGATGTAGTTGACGGACTTGGGGGCGATGCCCGCCGCCTGCGCCATGAGCATGGGCGCCAGGTGGTCGGGCCCGCCGGGCGAGGAACCGCCGCCGACGGGCAGCTTGCCGGGGTTCTTCTGCCAGGCCGTGATCAGCTCGTCGATGGTCCGGTACGGGGAGTCCTTGGACACGACCACGATGTCCTGCTCCTCGGTGAGCCGGGCGATCGGGGTGGTGTCGGCGAGCGTCTTGGGCGACTTGTTGGTGTGTACGGCTCCGACGACGCCGAGGCCCATGGACATGGCCAGCCTGCCGTTGCCGTGTTCGCCGGCGAGCCGGGCGAGACCGACGGTGCCGCCGGCGCCGGGCAGGTTGAAGACTTCGATGTTGTGGGTGAGCCCTGCGTCCTCGGCGTTCTTCGCGGCCGTGCGGGCGGTGATGTCGTAGCCGCCGCCGGGTGTGTTGGGAACCATGAACCGCAGACCGGGGATCTGCGTCCCCGTTTCCGCGCCGCTGCCCGTCGTGAGCAGCGGCGGCCCCACGAGCACCAGCAGCGCGGCCCCGAGCAGGGCAATGGGGGTGCGCATTCGCAACTGATCGCCTCTCGTCGTGGATGTGTGAAGTGGCCCACATGTTGCCTGCGCGTTAAGAAGCTGTCTCTCTTCCGGAATCAATGGACGTTGTGGTCCTTGCGGTCGCGGCCTAGCGTGTCGGCGTGACAAAGGTGCTGGTGGTGGACGACGACTTCATGGTCGCGAAGCTGCACAGCCGCTATGTGTCCCAGGCGGAGGGCTTCACGGTCGCCGGGGTGGCCCACAGCGGCGGGGAGGCGCTGCGCGCCGCCGAGCGGCTGCGGCCCGATCTCGTACTGCTCGACGTCTATCTGCCGGACATGGACGGGATCGCCGTGCTGCGCGAGCTGCGGGCGGCGGAGTCCCTCGACCCGGGCCGCCCGCCGGTCGACGTCCTGTTCATCACGGCCGCCCGCGACGCCTCCGTCGTCCGCTCCGCGCTGCGCGCGGGTGCGCTGCACTATCTGATCAAGCCCTTCAACCAGGCCGCGCTGCACGAGCAGCTCCGGCACGTGGCCTCGCTGCGCTCGCGCCTCGACCGGCTGGACGAGGCGCGCCAGGAGGACGTCGACCAGATCTTCGGCCCCCGCCCGCCCGGCTCCCGCGAACTCCCCAAGGGCCTCGCGCCCCACACGGCGGAGCTGGTCGAGCGCATCCTGCGCGAGCATCCGGGCGACCTGTCGGCCTCGGAGTGCGCGGAGGCCGGCTCGCTGTCACGGGTGAGCGCGCGGCGCTACCTGGAGTACTTCGCGGAGACGGGCCGCGCGGAGGTGACCCTGCGGTACGGCGGGACGGGGCGCCCGGAACGGCGTTACCGCCGTATCGGCTGACGGGGCCGGCGCGGGGTCGGGCAGGAGCCCCGGGTCGGGCGGGGGCCCGGTGGTCAGGCCGGTGGCTGGTGCAGGCCGAACGGGGAGCCCTGGTCGTCGTGGCACAGCCGGAAGCGTCCGAACCGGGCGGCCGTCTCCTCGTCATCTCCCACGTCGACGCCGTCGACGCTGCCGCCGAGCTCGCGCACCCGGGCGACGGCGGTCTCCATGTCGTCCACCTTGAAGAACAGATACGGGCTCGCTCCCGCGTCCCCTCCGTGCACTCCCCCGGGGATGTTCGGCGTCCGGATCGAGTACCCGCCGCCCTCGGTCGTCCCGGCGTCGAAGGTCCAGCCGAACAGCCCGCCGTAGAAGGCGCGGGCCTGCTCGAAGTCGCCGACGCCCAGCTCGAAGAACGAGACCTCCCCGGTCATGCCTGCTCCCGACGTCCGTGGGGATCCGTGCGGTCCCACCGTACGGCGGGCGCCCGGCGGCCGCATCCGGCCGGATGCCGGGATCGGACCGACCGTGCGGAATACCCCGGGGGGTAAGGAGGTTGGAAGCGGCGAACCCAGTGATCCCCGGGGTGCACGGCCCGCGTGAGGCGTGGCCGCACCCGGGCCCGAGACCGGAGCAGAAGACATGACCACCGACACTGCGGACACCGACTCGGCGCGTGGCACGGACCGTTCGTTCCTCTTCGTCCTCGGCAGCTCGCGCCCCGCGGGCAACACCGAGATCCTGGCCCGGGCCGCCGCAGAGCAGTTGCCTCCCGGTGTCCCGCAGCGTTGGGTGGATCTGAACCAACTGCCGTTGCCTGACTTCCAGGACGGGCGTCACGAGACCGGCGACCGGCCGGTCGTGGAGAGCGAGGAGACGCTGCGGCAGGCCACGCTCGAGGCCACCGACATCGTCCTCGCGTCACCCCTGTACTGGTACACGCTCTCCGCGCAGACCAAGCGCTATCTCGACTACTGGTCCGGCTGGCTGGCCGTGCCCGGATCGGACTTCAAGAAGCGGATGGCGGGCCGGACCCTGTGGGGCGTGACCGTCATGGCCGACGACGACGAGAGCGTCGCCGCCGGCCTGGAGACCACCCTCAACCACACGGCGGCCTATCTGCGCATGGGCTTCGGCGGACTGCTCCTCGGCAACGGCTCCCGCCCCGGCCAGGTGCGGCGGGACGAGCGGGCACTCGTCCGCGCCAAGACCTTCTTCCAGGGCGAGGCCCTGTAGGAGGCAGTGATCAGGGAAAAGTGCGTGAGCGCCCGTGGGAGGTCGCCCAGTTGTTCATCGGTCCCGCTGATCTTCCTCTCAGCGGACAGCGCCACATGCTTGGCGCAGGTGACGCATCAACAGAAGCGAGGCGTCCAGCACCTCACTTCCGTAGTGCTGGACGAACGCCCTACGGCGGGTGTTGCAAGCCCTCTTCCATCAGCGCCGCAGGCGGCCGCCGGACGACGGCCCGGGGTGTCGGTCGGCTCGTGTCTCGCCGTGCCATTGGCCGCCTGTCACCCGTTCTCCCCGCCTGATGGTGCCGCGGTCGTCGGAGCGGCCTTCAATAGCTCTAGTCCGGCTCGTCGCTGCTCAGAGCCCGGTGCTGTCCGTGGGTCCCACAGACGCGGCAGCACCGGTCACCTTCGGGAGTACGCATGTCATTGCCCCGGCCCGCAGCTGGGCAGGCCACCGTCCCGCGCAAGGGGGCGCTGCGGCGCATCGGCGAATGGTGCGCCCGTCATTTCGTGACCGTTCTCGTCCTCTGGCTGGCCGCCGTCGTGGGGCTCCAGGGACTGGACCGCGTTTACGGTGGCACGTACTCGGACAACTTCACCCTTCCGGGATCCCAGTCCCAGGACGGTCTCGACGTCCTCGAAGCGCATGAACCCACCGCCGGCGGATACAGCGCGCAGGTCGTGCTGAACGATCCCTCTCAACCGCTCACGGATGTCAGCGGCCAGATCGGCACCGCGGTGACGAACCTGCAGAAGCTGCCCCACGTGCTCAGCGCGCAGAACCCCCTGCCCGCCCAAGGCACCTCAACGCCGCCCGCCGGCACCCCGAACGTCGGCCCGCTCTCCACCGACGAACGGACGGCCTACATCACCGTCCGATTCGACGTCCAGCCCTCCACCCTGGGAGCGTCGTACCTGGACGGCGTGGACACGGCCGTACAGCCGCTGCGTGCGGCCGGGGTGAGGGTGGAGTACGGCGGTCCGCTCGGCGAGCTGGCAAGGCCCGAGCCCGACGACCGCACCAGCGAGGCGATCGGTTTCGGAGTGGCCATCCTGGTGCTGCTGCTGGGCTTCGGCAGTGTTGTCGCGGCGGTGCTGCCACTGGTGACCGCGCTGATCGCGGTGATCTGCGGCCTGGCGCTGCTGGGACTGCTGGCGGCGGCTTTCACCTTCGCCACCGTCTCACCGACGCTCGCCACGATGATCGGTCTCGGCGTCGGCATCGACTACGCCCTCTTCCTGATCACCCGGCACCGCCAGAACCTGATGAACGGGCAGGACCCCGTGACGGCTGCCGGCTTCTCGACGGCCACCAGCGGCCGCGCTGTCCTGGTCTCCGGCTGCACGGTCATCATCGCCCTGTCGGGCCTGTGGGTCTCTGGTATCAGCTTCATCGGCAAACTGGGACTGGCCGCCGCCGTCACCGTGGTCACGGCGGTGCTCGGCGCGCTGACCCTGGTCCCGGCGATGCTCGGACTGATCGGCCGGCGGATCGACAGACTCCGGGTGCGCGGGCCCGTTGCCGAGACCGACGCCGAACCCGGTGAGGAGGCCCACGGCACCTGGCACCGCTACGCACAGCGGGTCGAGCGCCGCCCGTGGTGGTTCCTGGCGTCCGGTGTGGTGGTCCTGGCCGTCCTCGCGATCCCTCTCTTCTCCATGCGCCTGGGACACATCGGTGACGGAGCCGACCCCACGTCCTTCACCGACCGGCGCGCTTTCGACCTGATGTCCTCGGCCTTCGGCCCGGGGTCCAACGGCCCGTTGACCCTGGTCGTCGACCAGACGGACGTCCCTCAGGGCGACCGCTCCCAACTGGCCACCTCCCTGCAGAACGCCCTGGCCGATGTGCCGGACGCGGCGACGATCACACCTCTGAAGCCCACATCGGACGGCGATGTGCTGATCGGCACCGCCTACTCGGTGGCAGTTCCTCAGGACGAGCAGACGACCCAGCTCGTCAACAGGCTGGTGGACGACGTCCTCCCGCAGGCGGTGTCGGGCACCCCTGCCCGCACGTATGTGACGGGTACGACCGCTGCCCAGGTCGACTTCCTGGACGTCGTCTCCAGCAGGCTGCCCCTGATCATCGCGGTGGTTGTCGGTCTCGCGTTCCTGGTCATCCTCATCGTCTTCCGCGGCGTGCTCGTCGCCGTCAAGGCGGCTGTGCTCAACGTCCTGTCGATCGCGGCCTCGTACGGCGTGGTGGTGGCCGTCTTCCAGTGGGGTTGGGGCGGCCCGGCACTCGGCGTCTCGGGTGAGGTGCCCATCGAGAGCTACGTGCCGATGATGATGTTCGCCATCGTCTTCGGACTGAGCATGGACTACGAGATCTTCCTGCTCTCGCGCGTACACGAGGCATGGCTGCGCACCGGTGATCCCAAGGCCGCCGTCGCCCACGCGCTGGAGATCACCGCGCGTGTCATCACCTGCGCGGCGCTCATCATGGTCAGCGTCTTCGCTGCGTTCATCATCAGCGACAACATCGTGGTCAAGATGCTCGGTCTGGGACTGGCGGCCAGCGTGCTCATCGATGCCACGATCGTCCGGCTGCTGCTCGTGCCCGCGGCCATGACCCTGCTCGGCAGATCCGCCTGGTGGACACCCCGCTGGCTGGACCGAATGCTGCCGCACGTGGACACCGAGGGGGAGAGCGAGGCGAAAGCGCCGTAGCCGGACACAGCATTCGCTCAGCGGGCGTCGGCGAGGGGGCCGCGGCAGGGCGCACCCGGCCGGAGGCCGGCAGCAGCCTGGGCGGCGGCGCTTCCTCAGCGGTCTCTTAGCGTCACCTTAAAGGGACCATAAGGATCGCCGTCACCCCGCCCCAGCAGGGGATTTCGGGGTCGGGAGGGGCTAGCTTGCGTAAGGCCGGGGCCGGTTCGGGCAGTCGGTGCCGAAGTCCGCGGGGGGCTGCGCCGCCCGTTCGAGCCGGATCCCTGTGACCCCCCATAGCCGCTTGAAGGAGAACGTCCCCATGACCGCTCGCCGCAAGGTCACCACGGTCGCCGCACTCGGTCTCGCGCCGCTCGCGCTCGCCGGTCTCAGTGCCGTGCCGGCGTCCGCGCACGGTTCGATGACGGACCCGGTCAGCCGGATATCGGCGTGTTTCGCGGAGGGGCCGGAGAGCCCGGACTCGGCGGCGTGCAAGGCGCTGGTCGCGGCGGGCGGGACGCAGCCGCTGTACGACTGGAACGAGGTGAACATCGCCGACGCGGCGGGGAACCACCGGCAGTTGATCCCCGACGGAAAGCTGTGCAGCGCCGGCCGTGACAAGTACAAGGGGCTGGACCTGCCCCGCGCGGACTGGCCGTCGTCCCCGATGGTGTCCGGGAACCGCACCTTCCGGTACAAGGCGACCGCACCGCACAAGGGCTCCTTCGAGCTGTACCTCACGAAGGACGGTTACGACCCGACCCGGCCGCTGACCTGGGCGGATCTGGAGGACAAGCCGTTCGTCAAGGTCACGAACCCGAAGCTGGAGAACGGGGCGTACGTCTTCGACGGCATCGTGCCGAACAAGTCCGGCCGGCACCTGGTCTACTCGATCTGGCAGCGCTCCGACTCCCCCGAGGCGTTCTACACCTGCTCGGACGTGGTGTTCGGCAAGGACAACGGCGGCGGCGCGGCGGCCCCGGAGGCGAGTGCGCCCTCGGAGCAGGACATCGCGGCAGGCGCGGCCAAGTCGACGGTCGACCACGGCGGTCACGGCGGCGACGACCACGGCGAGCAGGCGGAGGCTGGTGCCGGGGAAGCCGAGCAGCCCGTCGAGAACGCGCCGGAGGCGAAGGGCGCCGAGGAGCCCCCGGCCGTCCCGCCGGCCCCGGAGACGTCCGGCGCGAACCTCGCCGAGACGGGCGGCGACAGCAGCACCACGTACCTGGCCATCGGCGGCGCGTCCGCCCTCGCGGTCGGCGCCGCGGCGCTGTTCGGGCTCGGCCGCCGCAGGACCGTGTCGGCGGGCGGTCGGCACGGCCGCTGAGCGAGGCCGCGAGGCCGTCACGAAGGCCGGTCTCCGCTCGCGCGAGCGGAGACCGGCCTTCGTGACGCGGTGGTCAGCCGAAGACTGACGCGCAGGTGGTGGGTTTCGCGCGCGCCGGGTCGAGCGCGTTGGCCACCTCGTGGAACGCGATCAGGTCGAAGATGCCGATCGCGATGTGCTCCGAGAAGTCGACGGGGCAGAGGTCCTGGAGCAGGACGTTGCGGACGTCCGGCCCGCTGAGGTACTGCGTCCGCCAGGGGGTGACCACCTCGTCGTAACGGGTGGCGATGACCGTGTACTTCACTCCGGGCACGGTGTCGCCGCCCGCGTTGAGCTTGGTGAGGAAGTCGGATCCGACGACCTGGTCGGCGAGGGCGGGGGTGTGCGTGCCGAGCAGGTCGGCCGCGCCGGGGAAGTACGGCAGCAGCCCGGTCAGTCCGTTGAGGGTGGTGCCGTGGTTGCTGGGCGCGAGGCCCACCAGGGCGTTCACCTTGGCCGCTCCGCCCAGGAACTTGAGGTAGTAGCGCGGCATCATGCCGCCCTGGGAGTGGCCGACGATGTCGGCCTTGGAGGCGCCGGTGGCGGCCAGGACCCGGTCGACGTACCCGGCGAGTTGCTCGGCCGACTTGTCGATGGGGCCGAGGCCGTGGAAGAAGGGCACGTTCGGGAGCTGCCCGTAGTCGAGGGAGAAGACGCAGTAGCCGCGCTTCGCCAGGTAGGGGGCGAGGACGAGCCAGTTGTCGACCGAGTTCCCGAGGGTTCCGTGGACGAGGACGACGGGGCGGGGATGGGCGGCGGAGGGCTTGCAGTCGTAGTTGTTCCAGCCACTGCTGGGGGCGGTGGTGGTGGACGCGGCGGTTGCCGTGGCGGCGGGGGTGAGGGCGACGGCCACTGCGAGGATGAGGGCTGACAGCGGTCTGAGGGCACGTCTCCAAGGCAGCATCGGTCAGTCTCCTTGCGGCTCAAGGGATTTCGACTGGTGGGGGTTGCTGTGGTCACGTCAACTTACGGGCGAGTAACCATGGCTGGGAAGTTACGCGTCGGTAAAGATTGATTTTTCTACAGACTTACGAAACGAGGCGTAGCGCAGGTCAGAGCCTGTTCGAGGTCGCCGCAGGACGGCCCGTACCGCCTCAGGCCCGCGAAGTGACCCCGTACCGCCTCAGGCCGCCAGCGACCCCGGCACCACGGCCCGCGGGCCGAACTTCGCCCGGGCCCGGTCCGCCACTTCCTCGAGCCTGCGCGCCCGTTCGTCGGCGGGGTCGAACGTCAGCTGCCGCGCGGCCCGTTCGGCGGCCGTCAGGTCCTCGGCCCGCAGCGACAGACCCCGCACCCTGGCCCGCTGGAGCCCGAGCGCCGCATGGAGCGCGTACGCGGCGTCGGCGAGTGCCGCCGAGTGGGCGGTCGGCTCGCGCAGGGTGCGGGTACGGGTGGTCGTGGACCGGTCGGCGTAGCGCACGGTGAGCGTCAGGGACCGGCACACCTGGCGCTCGCCCCGCATCCGCGACCCCAGCTCCCCGGCGAGCGAGAGCAGCGCCCGCCGGTGCTCCGACTGGTCCAACTCGTCGAGGCCGAAGGTCCGTTCGGCGGCCATGGAGCGCGAGAGGGCGTTCGGGACGACCACCGTGCGGTCGATGCCGCGCGCCCGCTCCCACACCTCGCGTCCGGCCCGCGCGCCCAGGATCCGCTGGACCACGGCGAGCGGCGCGTCGGCGAGCCGGCCGACGGAGTCGAGCCCGTACGCGCACAGGGTGCGGGCGGTCACCGCGCCCACCCCGTCGAGCGCGCCGACCGGCTTGCCGGCCAGGAAGGCGGCGGACTCCTCCTCCGTCACCGCCAGGGTCGTACCGGGTACGGCCTCCCGTGCCGCCATTCTGGCGAGCATGGGTACGGGGCCGGCACCGATCACGCAGTCCACGCCGCAGTGGGCGAGCGCCCGGACCCGCAGCAGCGACGCGAGTTCGACCGCGTCCCGCCCGAAGTACCGCTGCGCGCCCCGGACGTCGAGGAGCGCCGCGTCCGGCGGCAGGGCCTGGACGACGGGGCTGATGTCCTCGGCCAGGGTGAGCAGCGCGGGCAGCGCCGCCTCAACCCCTCCCGTTCCAAGTGCGGGCGGAGCGAGCAGGAAGCGTACGTAGAGGATCATCCGGCGCTCCCCGGGCTCTGGTGCCACAACTTCCTTCCGCTCGCGGCGCCTTCACCGGCGGGCCTGAGGTCGGCCCACGGGTTGAGCTCGTATCCGGTCGGCAGCTGGATACGGCGGCCGCTGTCGGAGGCCCCGCTGTCGGAGGCCCCGTTGCCGGAGGTCTGGCCGTCCGGCTCCGGTGCCGGGGCGGCCAGCCGCGCGGCGACCGCGTCGAGGCCGCCGGTGCGCCGCAGTTCCACCAGCTCCGCGAGGTTCCAGGCGGCCGAGCCGACCACACTGAGGCTGCGCGGTCCGCGCCGCTGCACCACTCCGCGCACCAGCAGCAGCCAGGAGTGGAAGACGGTGTGGGCGCAGGCGGCGTGGCTGTCGTCGAAGAAGGCGAGGTCGACCAGGCCGGTGCCGTCGTCGAGCGTGGTGAAGATGACCCGCTTGCCGGAGCGGATCGGCGGTGTCTGGGTGGCCGCCTTGGCGCCCGCGACGAGCACCGTCGCCCCGTGCGGCGCGGCGCGCAGCCGCTGCGCGGAGAGCGCGCCCAGCTCGGCCAGGAAGGCGTGGTGATCGGCCATCAGATGGCGGGAGGCGTCCATGCCGAGCACTCCGAGCTCGGCGCTGAGGCGTTCCGCGTCACCGAGGTCGGGCAGCCCGACGGGGGCGGTCCGCTGCCCCTGGGCGAGCGGGAGCTGGCTGCCGTAGGAGGCGGCGCCGCGCCGGGTGCGGTGCAGTTCGGCGAGGTGCAGCAGCAGGTCGCGGCGGTTGGCGCCGAAGGCGTCGAGCGCGCCGACCTGGGCGAGCCGCTCGGCGACCGGCCGTGCGGGGCTGGCCCGTTGCCAGAAGTCCAGCAGGGAGGAGTACGGCTGTCCGGCCTCGATACGGGCGGCCTCCGCCTCGCTGATGCCGTGGACGTCCGAGAGCGCGAGCCGCAGCCCCCACCGGCCGGCACCCGCCCCGACCTCAGCCCCACCTTCAGCCCGAACCCCGGCCTCAGCCCCACCCTCAATCTGAGCCCCAGCCCCACCCTTACCAGACACCAGTTCGATTCGGTGAGCGACCGCGGACCGGTTCACGTCCAGCGGCAGCACCGGCACCCCGCGCCGCCGTGCGTCCGCGAGCAGCAGCCGCTTCGGGTACATGCCGGGGTCGTGGGTGAGCAGCCCGGCGTAGAAGGCGGCCGGGTGGTGCGCCTTGAGCCAGGCGGACTGGTACGTCGGCACGGCGAACGCGACCGCGTGCGCCTTGCAGAAGCCGTACGACCCGAAGGCCTCGATGATCTCCCAGGTGCGGCCGATCACCTCGGGCGCGTAGCCCTTCGCGCCGGCGCTCTGCGCGAACCAGACCTTGATCCTCCCCTGCGACTCGGGGTCGGACAGACCGCGCCGCACCCGGTCGGCCTCGTCCCGGCCGCAGCCGGTCATGATGTCCAGGATCTCGATGATCTGCTCGTGGAAGACGACCACTCCGTACGTCTGGCGCAGCGGCCCTTCCAGGTCGGGGTGGGGATAGCGGGCGGGCGCGCGGCCGTGCCTGGCCTCGATGAACGGCCGCACCATGTCGGCGGCGACCGGTCCCGGCCGGAACAGCGAGATGTCGACGACCAGGTCGCCGAAGGTCTCCGGCTGCAGCCGCCCCACCAGATCGCGCTGGCCGGGCGACTCGATCTGGAAGCAGCCCAGCGTCTCGGTCGACTTGATGAGCCGGTAGGTGTCCGGGTCGCCCTGCGGTACGGCGTCGAGGTCGACGTCCTCGCCGCTCGCCCTGCGCACCTCGGCGACCGCGTGCGCCATCGCCGACTGCATCCGCACCCCGAGGACGTCGAGCTTGAGCAGCCCGAGCTCCTCCACGTCGTCCTTGTCGAACTGCGACATGGGGAACCCCTCGCCGCTGGTGGGCACCACCGGCGTACGGGTGGGCAGCGAGGCGTCGGAGAGCAGCACGCCGCACGGGTGCATGGCGACCCCGCGGGGCAGCGCGTCCAGCGCCTCGACCAGCTCCCAGAGCCTGCCGTGCTCCTCGCGCGCCACGCCGCGCAACTCGGGCAGCTCCTCCAGGGCCGCGCGGGCGTCGCGGGCCCGGATGTGCGGGAAGGACTTGGCGATCCGGTCGATCTCGGCCGGGTCCATGGACAGGGCGGCGCCCACGTCCCGTACCGCGTGGCGCACCCGGTAGGTCTCGGGCATGGAGACGGTCGCGACCCGCTCCTCGCCGAAGCGGCCGATGATCGCCCGGTAGACCTCGAGCCGGCGGGCGGACTCCACGTCGATGTCGATGTCGGGCAGGACCCGGCGCCGCTTGGACAGGAAGCGCTCCATCAGCAGGCCGTGCTCGACCGGGTCGGCGTGCGCGATGCCGAGGAGGTGGTTGACGAGGGAGCCGGCCCCGGAGCCGCGCGCCGCGACCCGGATGCCCATGCCCTTCACGTCGTCCACCACCTGGGCGACCGTCAGGAAGTACGAGGCGAAGCCGTGGTGGGCGATGATGTCCAGCTCGTGGTGCATCCGCTCCCAGTACGCACGCCGGCCGTCGTAGCCGCGCAGCACCATTCCGGCGGCCGCCCGGGAGGCCAGCACCCGCTGCGCCGTGCGGTACTCGGCGCCGACGAGGGCGGGCTCCGGGAAGTGGACGCTGCCGATCCCGAGGTCGTCCTCGGGATCGACCAGGCACTCGTCGGCCGTCTCCTCCGTCATGGCGAGCAGCCGGTGCGCGGTGTCGCGCCGGAAGCCCGCGGCCTCGGCGACCCGCTCCGCGAGGTGGGCCATCGCGGCCGGGTCCTTGAGCCAGCGCTCGCCGCTGTCGAGACCCTTGCGCGGGTCGATCGGCACCAGGCGGCGGGCCGCGTCGAGCACGTCGGCGACCGGGCCCTGGCCGGGGTCGGCGTACCGGACGGCGTTGGTCAGCACCGCCCGTACGCCCTGCTCGGCGGCGAGGCCGAGGGTACGGGCGGCGTGCCGCAGCGAACCGGCGCCGGTGCCGGTGCGGCCGTGGTGCACGACCTCCAGCCGCAGCCGGTCGCCGTACCGCTCCCGCCAGGGGGCGAGCAGCCTGGCGGCACGGTCGGGGCGGCCGGCGGCCAGGGCGCGGCCCACCTCGGAGGACGGGCCGAGCAGCACGGTCAGGCCGTCGCCGTGGTTGTCGCCCCAGGGCAGCAGCGGGCTGCGCGGGTCACTCGCGTGGGCGGCGGTGATCATCCGGCACAGTGCGGCCCAGCCGTGGCGGTCCCGGGCGAGGAAGACGTTGCGTGGCGCGGACTCGTCGACGAACGCCCCGCCGCGCACCGGTGTACGGCGCCGCTCGGCGGGCCCCTCCCGCCGCTCCCGCTCCCCCACGGCGAGGTCGACCCCGAACAGCGGCCGCACCCCCTCCTTGGCACAGGCCGAGGCGAACCGGACCGCACCGGCGAAGGTGTCCCGGTCGGTCAGCGCGAGGGCGTCCATACCGCGCTCGGCGGCGGAGGCGGCCAGCCGCTCCGGGTGGGAGGCCCCGTATCTCAGGGAGAACCCGGAAACGGTGTGCAGATGCGTGAAGCCTGACATCTGCACCTCCTGGATCAGTCGTTCTCACCTCCCCCACCTCCACCATAGACCAGTTTCGAACGTATGTACGACACATTCCCGCCACCCGCCGCCCGGCCCGGCACGGGGCCGGGACGACGCACTCCAGCCGGCCCCCTGGGCGTGCAAGGCCGCGCTGAGCTGGGGTTTTATCCGGTTGCTGCTCTACCGGTGTACGGGTGGGTGCGCTCGTCACGGGGACTCGACGTGCCGCGCTTGAGGCCGTGCCCCTCCCCCACATGGCCGACATCGCCGCGCCGCAGCTTCGGAGGGCAGTACGCGGGCGAACTCCCGGCAGGAGCCCAGCCACCGGTAGCCGTCATGGAGTCGGACAGCGCCTCTGTGCCCCTCGGGCGGGCCCTCGTAGTCGTCCTGACCGGTGAGCACGAGACCGTCCGTTCCGGGATGCTGCCCGAGACTCTCCGCGTCCTCCAGGAGCCAGGCATCGAGCGCGCTGTCCTCCGGCACGAGCCACACCCGGCTGCCGACCCAACCGCACACCTCGGCTCCGTCCGGCACCCAGCCGAGCAGTTCGTACGTCCCGCGCCGGGGTTCCCCGAACAGTCCCTCCGTCTCGGCGCAGACGCCCCAGACATGGCCGCTTCCGGTGTCCGTCAGCCTGTACCGGCCCTGCCCGCGATGGTCGCTGTCCTTGCACGGTGGGGATCATGCCCGGACCAGGACCGGAGCGTGACACTCTTTTCGTGGTCGATCCGCCGTGGCGGCGTGGCGCGGTGACCCATTCGGCCCGTAGCGCCTGCGTCCGGCGCGGGTGCGGTCGAGCGTTGGGCCATGGCGCAGACGGCACGAACAGACGACGGGCAGCGCAGGGGCTTCCTCGGCGAGGTCAGGGACGCGGTGAGCCTGCGGGCCGCGGCCCTGGTCCTCGGGGTGCTGGCGCTCCAGCTCGGCTTCATCACGTCGTACATCGGCGCTTTCCATCAGCCGCAGCCCGACAGGATCCCGCTGGCCGTCACCTCGCCCGATACTCAGGTCGCCGACGAGGCCCTGTACCGGCTCGACCGGCTGCCGGGCGACCCCCTCGAACCGAGTACCGTCGCCGACGAGGCGGCGGCCCGCCGGCAGATCATGGAACGGAAGGTCGACGGGGCGCTCGTCATCGACCCGCGGGGCACCACCGACCGGCTGTTGGTCGCGGGCGGCGGGGGCGGGGCGCTCTCGCAGGCGCTCGCCGAGGTCGTCACCAGGGCCGAGCAGTCGCAGGGCCGTGCGGTACGTGTGGTGGACGTCGTCCCCGGCGCCGCGGGCGACGCGCGCGGGCTCTCCTCGTTCTACCTGGTGGTCGGCTGGTGCGTGGGCGGCTATCTGTGCGCGGCGATCCTGGCGATCAGCGCGGGCGCCCGTCCTGCCAACGCGAGCCGCGCCGTCATCCGGCTCGGCGTACTGCTGCTGTACTCGATCGCCGCGGGACTGCTCGGCACGGTGGTCGCGGGCCCCGTGCTGGACGCACTGCCCGGCAGCGTCTGGGGCCTGTGGGGGCTCGGCACGCTGCTCGTCTTCGCCGTCGGCGCGGTGACGCTGGCGCTGCAGGGGCTGGCGGGCGTCATCGGCATCGGGCTGGCGATCCTGCTGGTGGTCGTCCTCGGCAACCCGAGCGCGGGCGGCGCGTATCCGTACCCGCTGCTGCCGCCGTTCTGGCAGGCGATCGGCCCGGCGCTGCCGCCGGGGGCGGGCACGTACGCGGCGCGCTCGATCGCGTACTTCCGGGGGAACGGGGCGGGCGGGCCGCTGCTGGTGCTGGCGGCGTGGGCGGTGGGGGGTGCGGTGGTCACGCTGGGCTGCGCGGTGGTGCGGCGGGGGACGCGGGCCCGGGCGGACTGAGGTGTACCGCGCTCCGCGCGGTGGCCTCAAACGCCGGCGGGGCCGATTCTGTGAGCCTCGCCGGCGTTGAGGCGCGGGGGTGGGGGGGGGGGGGGGGGGGCGGCCCCCCCCGCCCCCCCCCCCGCCGGCGCCCCCCCCGGCCCCCCCCCCCCCCCCCCGCCCGGCGGCCACAAAAACCCCCCCCCCCACCAC
>NZ_JBSFUW010000020.1:0-131384 GCF_053591995.1 Streptomyces sp. NPDC002835
CGGGGGGCGGCCCCCCCCCCCGGGGGGCTGGGGCCCCGCCCCCCCCCCCCGGGCCCCCCCCCCCCGCCGGGGGCCCCCCCCCCCCCGCCCGCCCCCCCCCCCCCCCCGCCGGCGATCGAGGCGCGGGGGTCCGGGGGTGGAGCCTCCGGGAACAGGTCCGGGCGGAGCCCGGTTCGGGAAGGGGCGGGGTGGGGAAGCGGCTCCGCGCAGCACCCCCCCGTACCCCCCGGTAACCGCAAAACGCGCTCAAGCTCACCATCTCAAGCTACGGCCCCGCGTCCCGCCTCCCGTCAACAAGTGCGAAGATGGGTTCCCGGCAGGACAGGGCCCCCACCACAGGGCCGAAGAATCAGCGGCCGAACACCAGCCGACCGGCCGGCCATCTCCCGAGACGGGGGCCCGGCGAACGGCGCAGATGCATGGAGGACGTGACGTGGCGAACGACGCCAGCACCGTTTTCGACCTAGTGATCCTCGGCGGTGGTAGCGGCGGTTACGCTGCGGCGCTGCGCGGAGCTCAGCTGGGCCTGGACGTCGCACTGATCGAGAAGAACAAGCTGGGCGGCACCTGCCTGCACAACGGTTGCATCCCCACGAAGGCGCTGCTGCACGCCGGCGAGATCGCCGACCAGGCCCGCGAGGCCGACCAGTTCGGCGTCAAGACCTCTTTCGAGGGCATCGACATCGCGGGCGTGCACAAGTACAAGGACGAGGTCGTCTCCGGCCTCTACAAGGGGCTGCAGGGTCTGGTCGCCTCCCGCAAGGTGACCTACATCGAGGGTGAGGGCCGGCTGTCCTCCCCGACCTCCGTCGACGTGAACGGCAGCCGCGTGCAGGGCCGCCACGTCCTGCTGGCAACCGGTTCCGTGCCGAAGTCGCTGCCGGGCCTGGAGATCGACGGCAACCGCATCATCTCCTCGGACCACGCGCTGACACTGGACCGCGTCCCGCAGTCGGCGATCATCCTGGGCGGCGGCGTCATCGGCGTCGAGTTCGCCTCCGCGTGGAAGTCCTTCGGTACCGACGTCACGATCGTCGAGGGCCTCAAGCACCTGGTCCCGGTCGAGGACGAGAACAGCTCGAAGCTGCTGGAGCGCGCGTTCCGCAAGCGCGGCATCAAGTTCAACCTGGGCACCTTCTTCGAGAAGGCCGAGTACACCCAGGACGGCGTGCGGGTCACCCTCGCCGACGGCAAGACCTTCGAGGCCGAGGTCCTCCTGGTCGCCATCGGCCGCGGTCCGGTCTCCCAGGGCCTCGGCTACGAGGAGCAGGGCGTCGCGATGGACCGCGGCTACGTCGTGGTCGACGAGTACATGCAGACCAACGTGCCCACCGTCTCCGCCGTCGGCGACCTGGTGCCGACCCTCCAGCTCGCGCACGTCGGCTTCGCCGAGGGCATCCTGGTGGCGGAGCGGCTGGCCGGTCTGAAGACCGTCCCGATCGACTACGACGGTGTGCCGAAGGTGACGTACTGCCACCCCGAGGTCGCCTCCGTCGGCATCACCGAGGCCAAGGCCAAGGAGATCTACGGTGCGGACAAGGTCGTCGCCCTGAAGTACAACCTCGCGGGCAACGGCAAGAGCAAGATCCTGAAGACCGCGGGCGAGATCAAGCTCGTCCAGGTCAAGGACGGCGCCGTGGTCGGCGTCCACATGGTCGGTGACCGTATGGGCGAGCAGGTCGGCGAAGCTCAGCTGATCTACAACTGGGAGGCTCTGCCGGCCGAGGTCGCGCAGCTCATCCACGCGCACCCGACGCAGAACGAAGCCCTCGGCGAGGCCCACCTGGCCCTGGCCGGCAAGCCGCTGCACTCCCACGACTGATCAGTCACGGGCGCGACAGACCACTTCCGCACATCGTTAAGGAGCAACTGAAACCATGGCGGTTTCCGTAACCCTTCCGGCGCTCGGCGAGAGCGTCACCGAGGGCACTGTCACCCGCTGGCTGAAGGCCGAGGGAGAGCGCGTCGAGGCTGACGAGCCGCTGCTCGAGGTGTCGACCGACAAGGTCGACACTGAGATCCCCGCCCCTGCTTCCGGCGTGCTGGCGTCCATCAAGGTCGCCGAGGACGAGACCGTAGAGGTCGGCGCCGAGCTGGCCGTCATCGACGACGGCTCCGGCGCTCCGGCCGAGGCTCCGGCCCCGGCCGCCGCCGAGGCTGCCGCCCCCGCCCCGGCCCCGGCCCAGGAGGCGCCGCAGGCTGCGCCCTCCACCGAGGCCGCCGCCCCGGCACCCGCCCCGACCGCGGAGGCCGCCGCAGGCGGTGGTTCCGCCGAGGGCACCGACGTCGTCCTTCCCGCGCTCGGCGAGAGCGTCACCGAGGGCACCGTCACCCGCTGGCTGAAGGAGGTCGGCGAGGAGGTCACGGAGGACGAGCCGCTGCTCGAGGTCTCCACCGACAAGGTCGACACCGAGATCCCCGCGCCGGCCTCCGGCGTGCTGCTGGAGATCGTTGTCGCCGAGGACGAGACGGCGGCGGTCGGCGCGAAGCTGGCCGTCATCGGTGCGAAGGGTGCGGCCCCGGCCGCCGCCCCCGCCCCGGCGGCGCCCGCCCCTGCCGCCGAGCCCGCGCCGGCTCCGGCTGCCGCTCCGGCCCCCGCGCCGGCGGCACCGGCTCCCGCGCCGGCGGCTCCCGCGCCCGCCGCCCCGGCCCCTGCCCCGGCTGCCGCTCCGGCTCCGGCCGCCCCTGCCCAGGCCCCGGCGGCTCCCGCCGCTCCGGCCGCGCCCGCCGCCCCGGCTCAGGTCGAGTCGAGCGACGCGTACGTGACCCCGCTGGTCCGCAAGCTCGCCGCCGAGAACGGCGTCGACCTCGGCTCGGTCAAGGGCTCCGGCGTCGGTGGCCGCATCCGCAAGCAGGACGTCATCGCGGCCGCGGAGGCTGCCAAGGCCGCCGCACCGGCACCTGCCGCTGCCGCCCCGGCTGCGGCGAAGGCGCCGAAGCTCGAGGTGTCCCCGCTGCGCGGTCAGACGGTCAAGATGACCCGGATGCGCAAGGTCATCGGCGACAACATGATGAAGGCGCTGCACGACCAGGCCCAGCTGACCTCGGTCGTCGAGGTCGACATCACGAAGCTGATGAAGCTGCGCGCCCGTGCGAAGGACGCGTTCGCGGCACGTGAGGGCGTCAAGCTCTCCCCGATGCCGTTCTTCGTCAAGGCCGCCGCCCAGGCGCTGAAGGCCCACCCGGTCATCAACGCCCGGATCAACGAGGGCGAAGGCACCATCACGTACTTCGACTCGGAGAACATCGGCATCGCCGTGGACTCCGAGAAGGGTCTGATGACGCCGGTCATCAAGGGCGCGGGCGACCTGAACCTCGCCGGCATCGCCAAGAAGACCGCCGAGCTCGCGGGTGCGGTGCGCTCCAGCAAGATCACGCCGGACGACCTCGCCGGCGGGACCTTCACCATCAGCAACACCGGCTCGCGCGGGGTGCTGTTCGACACGATCATCGTCCCGCCGAACCAGGTCGCCATCCTGGGCGTCGGTGGCACGGTCCGCCGCCCCGTGGTCGTCAACCACCCGGACCTCGGCGAGACGATCGCGATCCGCGACATGACGTACATCGCGCTCTCCTACGACCACCGCCTGGTGGACGGCGCCGACGCCGCCCGCTACCTGTCGACGGTCAAGGCGATCCTGGAGGCCGGTGAGTTCGAGGTCGAGCTCGGCCTCTGAACCACGCGGCTGTAACCAGCCTCACCTGCTGCGCCCCTGCTCGGGAGTACTTCCGGGCGGGGGCGCAGCCGTATTGTCTAAGGGCCACAGGTCGACGCGGCTTTAAGGAGCGCTCCATGACCATCCCCGTCGTCCACTCGCTGCGCGATCAGATCCGCGAGCACATCGTGGAGGGGATCGTGAGCGGCCGCTGGAAGCCCGGGGAACGCATCGTCGAGCGCCGCATCGCCACCGAACTCGAGGTCTCCCAGACCCCCGTGCGCGAGGCGCTGCGCGAGCTGGAGTCCCTGCGGCTGATCGAGTCGGCCCCCAACAAGGGCGTACGGGTACGGAATCTGACGGCCGCGGACCTGGAGGAGAGCTACCCGGTCCGGGCCGGCCTGGAGCAGATCGCCGCGGAGCTCGCGGCGGCGCGGCTGGCGGCCGACTGCTCGGCCCTCTCGCCCCATGTCACGGCCCTCTACGAGGCCGACCGCACCGGCGACTCCGCCGGCCAGGTCCGCCACACGGTCGCCTTCCACCGGGAGCTGGTCCGCGCCGCGGGCAACGCGGTCCTGCTGCACACGTGGGAGGGCCTGGGCATCGAGGTCTTCACGGCGCTGTCGATCCGCTGGCTGGGGACGGTGCAGAAGTCGTACGCGGAGGAGCACCAGGACCTGGTGGAGGCGTTCCGGCGGTCCGACCCGGAGATCGGCGCGCTCGTCAAGGCCCACGTCCTGGGCTGCGCGCCGCGCGCCTGACGGCGCGGTCTCCGGGCGTGGCCCGGTCCCGGTTGCGTCCCCCGGCCCGGCCCCGCCCGGACCGTGTCGCCTGGCGCCCGGGCGGAGCCCGGTCCGGTTGCTCGGGCGTCCGGGTGCCGCTCCGGTGGCCGTGTCCGGGACTGCTGTCCTCACCGCGCTTCGCGCGAGTTGCGACGCTTTACGTCCCGGACACGACCCCCTGCGCGTCCCCCTCCCTCGGGCCGACCCGTGTGCACCCGCCGGTGGGCAAGTGCAGGTAGGAGAAGTCCCCCACCCCGCCCCTTCCCGAAACTGGGGCTCCGCCCCAGACCCCGACGAGACGCGCCGGGAGCGGCCATCCGGTCCCGAACCGGGACTTCGCCCCAGACCTCGTCAGTGCGCCGGGAGCGATCATGCGGTCCCGAACCGGGGGCTCCGCCCCAGATCCCGATGAGCGCGCCAAGGGCAGCCGTGCCGGCCCCGAACCGGACCGAGGGAGGCGCGCGGGACGGCAGCCGGCCCTGCGGGCACCGAACGGGCCTCGCCCGGAACCCAACAAGAACGCGCCGCGCGGGCGGCCGCCCTGCCGGCCCCAACCGGGGACCTGCCCAAGGGACACGGGGCAGCAGCCCCGGCCGATGGCCACACACCGGCGTCCCCACCCAGCCCCCGCCAGCGGATCCGGCTCTACCGCGCGGACGATCAGTCGCCGGAGCGGGCACCAGCCCTGGCGGCAAGGGCCACCCGCCTGTGGGGCGACCACCGGGCGGGACGGGCCCCACGCGACAGGAGGGGGGCGGGGTCGGAGGAGGGGGGTGACCGGACGTAAAGCGACGCAACTCGCGCGAAGCGCGGTGAGGACAGCAGTCCGGGATCCCCCCTCCGGAGGCCCCGACCCCCGCACCCACCACCGGGCGGTGGCCCGGACCGGCCCCGGGCGACGCCGCACCCACCACCGGACCACCACGGGTCACGCCGCGCACGCCGCGCCCCACCGCAGAAGACGCCCGGAACACACCCCTTTGCACCGGCACCGCGTGCCCACTTTTGTGGCACCGGATGCCAATTTCTCCCCAGGCTTTGATCGATCATCGATCAGACACTTACAGTTCGGCCAAGGGCGTCACCCGCCCTTCGCCCTGTCCTGCCAGACACGGCAAACCCCCTTCTCCACCCCCCTCCTGTCCGGAAGGCGGCGATCATGACCGACCCCGTAGGCAAGCTTCCGAGCGAGCTCGACCAGCTCCCGGACCGCGACGCCGAGGAAACCGCCGAGTGGGCGGCGTCCCTCGATGCCGTCGCGGAGCACGCAGGCCCGCACCGCGCCGCGTACCTGATGCGCCGCACGCTCGAGCACGCCGAGAAGGCCGGTGTGGCCCTGCCCCGCCTGCTGGAGACGGACTACGTCAACACCATCCCGACCCCCGCCGAGCCCGCCTTCGACGGCGACGAGGCGATGGAAGCCCGCATCACGGCCTGGAACCGCTGGAACGCGGCCGCCATGGTGACCCGCGGCTCCAAGCACGGCGTCGGCGGCCACATCGCCACGTTCGCGTCGGCGGCCTGGCTGTACGAGACGGGCTTCAACCACTTCTTCCGCGGCAAGGAGGGGGACGGCTCCGGCGACCAGCTCTACATCCAGGGCCACGCCTCCCCCGGCATCTACGCCCGCGCGTTCCTCGACGGCCGCCTCACCGAGGAGCACCTGGACAACTTCCGCCAGGAGGCCGGCGGCAAGGGCCTGCCCTCGTACCCGCACCCGCGCCGGCTGCCCTGGCTGTGGGAGTTCCCCACCGTCTCGATGGGGCTCGGCCCGCTGTCCGCGATCTACCAGGCGCGCTTCAACCGGTATCTGCACAACCGCGGGATCAAGGACACGGCCAACTCGCACGTGTGGGCGTTCCTCGGTGACGGCGAGATGGACGAGCCGGAGTCGACGGCGGCGCTCGCACTGGCCTCGCGCGAGCAGCTCGACAACCTGACCTTCGTGATCAACTGCAATCTGCAGCGTCTCGACGGCCCGGTCCGCGCCAACTTCAAGATCGTGCAGGAGCTGGAGTCCCAGTTCCGCGGCGCCGGCTGGAACGTCGTCAAGTCGCTGTGGGGCTCGGCCTGGGACGAGCTGTTCCAGCTCGACACCACGGGCGCGCTGGTCCGCCGGCTGCGCGAGGTGCCGGACGCGCAGTTCCAGACGTACGCGACGCGCGACGTGGCGTACATCCGCGAGCACTTCTTCGGCGCGGAGCCCGCGCTCGTCGAGCTCGCCAGGCTGCTCTCCGACGCGAAGATCGCCGAGTGCTTCTACACCTCCCGCGGCGGCCACGAGGCCCGCAAGGTGTACGCGGCTTACCGCGCGGCGCTCGCCCACAAGGGCGCGCCGACGGTGATCCTGGCGCAGACGGTGAAGGGCTACACGCTCGGCAAGGGCTTCGAGTCCAAGAACGCCAACCACCAGATGAAGAAGCTGACGACCGACGAGTTCAAGGGCATGCGCGATCTGCTCGGGCTCCCGATCGCCGACAGCGCCTTCGAGGACGGCGTGGTGCCGTACGGCCACCCGGGCGCCGACTCCCCGGAGGTGCGCTACCTCCAGGAGCGCCGTGCCGCTCTCGGCGGCCCCGCGCCGGCCCGCCGGATGCACGCCTCGGCCCCGCTGCCGCAGCCGGAGGAGCGCGCGTTCCAGGCGCTCTACAAGGGGTCCGGCAAGCAGGAGATGGCCACGACCATGGCGTTCGTCCGCCTGGTCAAGGACCTGATGCGGGACAAGCAGACCGGTCGCCGCTGGGTGCCGATCGTCCCGGACGAGGCCCGCACCTTCGGCATGGAGTCGCTGTTCCCGTCGGCGGGCATCTACTCGCCGCTGGGCCAGACGTACGAGCCGGTCGACCGCGACCAGCTGATGTACTACAAGGAGGCCAAGGACGGCCAGATCCTCAACGAGGGGATCACCGAGGCCGGCGCCATGGCCGACTTCATCGCCGCCGCGACGTCGTACGCGACGCACGGCGAGACGATGATCCCGTTCTACATCTTCTACTCGATGTTCGGCTGGCAGCGGACCGGCGACCAGATGTGGCAGCTCGCCGACCAGCTCGGCAAGGGCTTCATCGTGGGCGCGACCGCGGGCCGTACGACGCTGACCGGTGAGGGTCTGCAGCACGCCGACGGCCACTCGCACCTGATCGCGGCCACCAACCCGGCGTCGCTCAACTACGACCCGGCGTTCGCGTACGAGATCGCGGTGATCGTCAAGGACGGTCTGCGCAGGATGTACGGCCCCGACGCCGAGGACGTCTTCTACTACCTCACGGTCTACAACGAGCCGAAGGTGCAGCCCGCGATGCCGGAGGGCGTCGAGGAGGGCATCGTCAAGGGCCTCTACCGCTTCAACGAGGGCTCGGCGGGCGCGGACGCGCCGCGTCTGCAGCTCCTCGCCTCGGGTACGGCCATCCACTGGGCGCTCGAGGCCCAGCGGCTGCTGGCCGCCGACTGGAACGTGGCGGCCGATGTGTGGTCCGCGACGTCGTGGGGCGAGCTGCGCCGCGACGCCCTGGAGGCCGACGAGGCCCTCCTGCGCGGAGAGCAGCGCACGCCGTACGTCACGCAGGCGCTGGAAGGCGCGCCGGGCCCGGTGCTGGCGGTCTCCGACTGGATGCGGCAGGTGCCGGACCAGATCAGCCAGTGGGTGGAGCAGGACTGGTCCTCGCTCGGCACGGACGGCTTCGGCATCTCGGACACGCGTGACGCGGCCCGCCGCCACTTCGGCGTCGACCCGCAGTCGATCACGGTCGCCGCGCTGGCCCAGCTCGCCAGGCGCGGTGAGGTCCCGGCCTCGGCCGTGAAGGAGGCGCGCGAGCGCTACGGCCTGTAGGACCGGCCGGGTGAACGAAGGCGTGGCCCCTGCCGTACGGATGCGTACGGCAGGGGCCACGCCTTTTTCTGATGGTGCGCCGGACCGGCGCCTCACTCGGCCGGACGGACTCCCGGCGGCGGCTCCTCGGGCTCGGGGGCGTGCCGCCGCAGCCGGACGATGGCGGCGACCAGACCGCCCCACACGACCGCGATGGCGATGATCATCATGATGACGGCGCCGGTCGACATCAGCGCTCCTTCCTGTCGGCGGGTGACTCCATGTCGAGGTCGATGTCCTCACCGCCGGCCTTCCAGGGCAGCAGGGTGAGGATGACGGCGACGACGAGCGCGCCGATGGCGACACCCCATCCGGCGGTGAGCAGGAAGCCGGTCGAGTAGCCCTCGTAGTTCTCGTCGAATTCCGTGCGCAGGCTGTCGACCATCATCCAGCCCAGGACCAGGGGGGTGATGATGCCGAGGCAGATGCGCCACCAGTGGCCGAGGCGGATGGCGGACGTGGCGTCCGCGTTCTGCTGGAGCTCCGGCAGCTTCCGCAGCAGCCAGGCGATGACGACCAGGGCGACCAGGGCCGCCAGCGCGATGCCGTACTGGTTGATGAAGTGGTCGGAGGCGTCCAGCAGGAACAGCCCGTCGTCGGTCGGGAACAGCAGGATGGAGACCAGGGCCACCAGGCCGCCGATGCCGAACACGGCGGGCATCCGGCGCATCCCGGTGCGGTCCTGCACCGCGGAGACGACCACCTGCACGATGGAGATCAGCGAGGAGAGACCCGCGATCACCAGGGAGCTGAAGAACAGCACTCCGAAGAGGCCGCCGAGCGGCATCTCCGAGATGACCGCGGGGAACGCGACGAACGCCAGTCCGATGCCGGCGCTCGCGACCTCGCCGACCGGTACCCCCGCGGCGGTGGCCAGATAGCCGAGCGTCGCGAAGACGCCGATGCCCGCGAGGATCTCGAAGGAGCTGTTGGCGAAGCCCGCGACCATGGCGGAGCCGGTGAGGTCCGCGCGCCGCCCCAGGTACGAGGCGTACGTGACCATGATGCCGAAGCCGATCGACAGCGAGAAGAAGATCTGGCCGTACGCGGCGACCCAGACACTTCCGTTGGTCAGTTCCGACCAATCGGGTGAGAACAGGGCGTCCAGCCCGCTCGCCGCGCCGTCCAGGGTGAGGGCCCGGATCACCAGGGCCACGAAGAAGATCACCAGCAGCGGGATGAAGACCTTGTTGGCGCGTTCGATGCCGCGCCGGATGCCGAACGCCAGGATGGCCAGCACGACCACCCACACGGCGATCAGCGGCCAGAGCACGCCGGGCACATAGCTGGAGATGGCTCCGGGGGTTTCCGCGGTCTCGAGGAAGTCGCCGAAGAGGAAGCTCTCAGGGTCGTCGCCCCACTGCTGCCCGACGGAGAAGCCGACGTAGCGGATCGCCCACGCGATGATGACGGCGTAGTAGGTCGCGATGACGAAGGAGATGACGACCTGCCACCAGCCGATGACCTCGGCGGGCCTCGACATCCGGCGCAGCGCGGCCGGCGGTGACAACCGGTACTTGCGGCCGATCGTGTACTCCATGATGAGCAACGGGATGCCGGCGGTCAGGAGGGCGATCAGGTACGGCAGCAGGAAGGCGCCGCCGCCGTTCTCGTAGGCGATGGCCGGAAAGCGCCAGATGTTGCCGAGCCCGATGGCCGAACCGATGGCGGCCATCAGGAACCCGGCACGCGTGGCCCACTGTTCACGTGGCTGCTGCGTCATATGCGTTCCTCGGGTCTGCTGATGGGGACGTGCTCCAGAACTGGCCTGTTTTGCACGGTAGCCCGCGAAGCACATCCCGGCGACAGCGTCGCAGGGTCCTCACGGGTGATGCTTGACCCTGACACCGTGTGAAGCCGTGCACTGGGAGACGTCATGTTCACCATCGGAGACTTCGCCAGGCACGGCCGTGTGTCCGCCCGGATGCTGCGTCACTACGACGCGGTCGGGCTGCTCCGGCCGGAGCACACCGACCCGTTCACCGGCTACCGCTACTACTCCGCGGCGCAGCTCGCCACGCTCAACCGCGTCATCGCCCTCAAGGACCTCGGCTTCACCCTCGCGCAGGTGCGGCAGATCCTCGAGGAGCGGGTGACCACGGAGGAACTGCGCGGGATGCTCAAGCTGCGGCAGGCGGAGCTGGAGGAGTCGATGGCCGCGGCGGCCGCCAGGCTGGCCCAGGTCGAGGCGAGGCTCCGGTCGATCGAGAGCGAGGGCCACATGCCCACCCAGGACGTCATCGTCAAGAGCACTCCGGCCGTACGGGTCGCCGTGCTGTCCGCCGTCGCGGCCAGTTACGCCCCCGAGCACATCGGACCGGTCATCAGCCCGCTGTACGACCAGCTGTTCACCCGGCTGACGGCCGCCGGGGTCACCCCGGCGGGTCCCGGCATCGCCTATTACGAGGACGCGCCGGACGGCGGCGGCGCGGTTCTGGTGCACGCCGGGTGCACCGTCGCGGCCGACCAGCGGCCCGTCCCCGGCGAGGACTTCGAGATCGTCGAACTGCCCTCCGTCGAACGGGCGGCGACGATCGTCCACCGCGGCCCGATGGACACGGTCATGCCCACCGAGCAGACCCTGGCCCGCTGGATCGACGCGGGCGGCCACAGCTCGGCCGGCTACGCCCGTGAGGTCTATCTGGAGTGCCCTCCGGACAAGGAGAAGTGGGTGACGGAACTCCAGGTACCGCTGCGCCCGCCTGCGCGATGATGAGGTAATGCGCGCTGCCCGGCTGATCAAGATGGTGCTCCTGCTGCAGGCCCGGCCCTCGATGACCGGGGCGGAGCTGGCCCGGGAACTCGAGGTGTCCGAGCGGACGGTCACCCGGGACGCGCTCGCCCTGTCGGAGGCCGGTGTCCCGGTCTACGCCGACCGGGGGCGGGCCGGCGGCTACCGGCTGGTCGGCGGGTACCGGACCCGGCTCACCGGGCTGGGCCGCAGCGAGGCGGAGGCGCTGTTCCTCTCCGGGCTGCCGGGAGCGCTGCGCGACATGGGGCTCGAGGACGCGGCGTCCGCGGCACGGCTGAAGGTGTCCGCGGCGCTGCTCCCCTCGCTCAGCGACGCGCCGGAGTCCGCGGCCGGGCGCTTCCATCTGGACGCGCCCGGCTGGTACCAGGAGCCGGAGACACCGGCGCTGCTGCCGGTGATCGCCGAGGCGGTGTGGGAGGACCGCCGTGTCCGGGCCGTGTACCGCCGCCGGGACGCGGAGGTGGAGCGGGAGCTGGAGCCGTACGGGCTCGTACTCAAGGCGGGCGTCTGGTACCTCTGCGCGCGGCCGGAAGGCGGCTTCCGGGTGTACCGGATCGACCGGTTCACCTCCGTGACCGGGGACGGTGAACTCTTCGAGCGGGACCCGGAGTTCGACCTTCCGGCCTTCTGGGCGGAGCGGGCCGCGCAGTTCGCGCGGTCCATCCTGCGCGCCGAGGTCGTCGTCCGTCTGACCGGGGACGGGGCGCGCCGGCTGCCGCATGTCACGGACCGGGCGGCGGCCGAGGAGGCGCTGGCCGCCGCGGATCCGCCCGACGCCGCCGGACGGGTGACCTGCACGCTGCGGGTGGAGTCGCCGGACGTGGCGTACGGCCAACTCCTCGCGCTCGGCCCCGAGGTGGAGGTCCTCGCCCCCGCGGAGCTGCGCGAGCGCTTCGCCCGGACGGCGGCCCGGCTGGCCGAGGTGTACGCCGGGACCGGCACGGGGCCGGACCCGGCGTAGGCCCCCGGCCCGGGGTCAGCGGTGGTCCTCGATCCGCGGGGTGCCGCCCGCCTGCTCCGCCATCATGTATCCCCACACGTCGGGCCTGCTGCCGTCCGCGTCGGTGACGCCGTACTCCCTGGCCAGCCGGCCGCTGTCGAGGGAGCGGCCGTTCCAGCGGGCCCGGTCCGGGTCGGCGGCGAGGGCGGCGACGCCCCGGCCCACGTACACGGGTGACTCGGACAGTGCCCAGTGCTTCTGCTTCGTCACACCGTCGCGCCAGTTCTCCTCGGTGAGGCCGAAGATGTCGAGCATCTCCTCCGACCGGAGGAAGCCGGGGGTGACCGCGACCGCCGTGCAGCCGACGTGCTTCAGCTCCTCGCCGAGGGTGAAGGCCATCCGGATCGGGCCGTTCTTGGCCAGGTCGTAGTAGAAGTTCTCGCGGAAGCCCTTGTTCGTCTCCGCGGTGCCGTCCGTGACCTCGACGACCAGGCCGCCGGGCTGCCGGACCAGCAGGGGCAGCGCGATGCTGCTGGTGATGATGTGGCTCTTCACGCCGAGGTCGAGCATCCGCAGCCCGCGCTCCAGGTCGACGTCCCACATCCGGGTGTCGAAGTCGAGCAGGAAGTTCCCGCCCCAGATGTCGTTGACGAGGATGTCGAGACGGCTCTGCTCGCGGTCGATCCGCTCCACCAGGGCCCGTACCTGTTCCGGCTTCAGATGGTCGGTGGGGACGGCGATGCCCTCGCCGCCCGCCGCGGTGACCAGTTCCGCGGTCTCCTCGATCGTCTCTGTGGCGCGGCCGACCTCGCTGACGTGTCCGCGGGTGGTGCGCCCCGTCACGTACACCGTCGCCCCCTGGACGCCGAGTTGTACGGCGATGGCGCGGCCCGCTCCCCGGGTGGCGCCTGCGACCAGTGCGATGGAGCCGTCGAGCGGCTTGTTCTCCGTCATGGACCGACCGTCGCACGGAAACCGGACACCTTCTGTCCGGCTTGCGCGGCCGTGTTCCGTGCGAAGGCCCCGGATTGCGAAACAGCCGCTTTTCGGCTGCTCCGCGTGCGCGGGCCGGTGCCAGCCACGATGCTGGACCCGTGATGGACGAGACGGAGTTCTGGGAGATCATCGACAGCACCCGCGAGGCCGCCGAGGGCGACCCCGAGGACCACGCAGAGCTGCTCGTGGAGCGGCTGCTGCAGCTCGACCCCGACTCCGTGCTCGACTTCGCACGCCACTTCGAGTCCCGCTACAACCGCGCGTACACCTGGGACCTGTGGGGCGCGGCGGCGGTTCTGCTGGGCGGGGCGAGCGACGACGCGTTCGACTACTTCCGGTGCTGGCTGATCGGCCAGGGCCGGGAGGTCTTCGAGGGCGGGGTGCACGACCCGGACTCGCTGGCCGAGCTGCTGGACGAGTTCGACGAGGACATCGACGGCGACGGCGAGGAGCTCGGTTACGCGGCGGACGAGGCGTACGAGCAGCTGACCGGCGCCGACTCTCCCGATCTGGGCATCCCCGTGCAGTCTGCCGAACCGGCCGGCACGCCGTTCGACTTCGACGACGACATGGCGCTGGCGGCGCGCTTCCCGAAACTGTGGGAACGGTTCGGCGGTCTCTGACGGGCCGTCGGCGAGCCTACCGGTCCGCTTCGGCGGGCCCGAGGGAGCGACCCATCAGCACGTCGTCCACGTACCGCCCGTCGAGGTGGAACTCGCCCGGCAGGACTCCCTCGACGGTGAAGCCCTCCGCCTCGTAGAGCGTCCGCGCCGGGGTGTTGTGGGCGAGCACCCGCAGGGTGATGCGCAGGGCGCCCTGCCGCCGCGCCTCGTCGCACGCCGCCCGAACCAGGGCGCGCCCGACGCCGCGGCCGCGGGCCCGGTCGTCCACGGCGAGGCCCTGGATCTGGCGGACGTGCCGGTTGCAGGCCAGCGGGGTCGGCGGGACGAGGCGGACGTAGCCCACGACCGTGCCGTGGGCGTCCTCGGCGACGAGGAACTGGTCGGGGTGGTGTTTCTGGTCGAAGAACGGGTCGTACGGCGGCTGCGGCCGGGGCGTCACAGCGTGCAGCGGCGACCAGGCGGCGCGGTCGAGTTCGCCGAGTTCCGCCTCGTCGGAGCGGCGTGCGGGACGTATGTGCGATTCGGGCATGGCGTCACTGTGCCATGAAGGCGGCCGGGGGCAGGATGGGGCCCATGCAGAGATCTCGAATCGCCGTCACCGGCGCCTCCGGCCTCATCGGCAGGGCGCTGACGCACTCCCTGCGCGTCGACGGGCACGAGGTGGTGCGCCTGGTGCGGCGAGCCCCAGAGGCCGCGGACGAGGTCCGGTGGGACCCGGCGCGGCAGTACGTCGACGTGGCCGGCCTGGCCGGCTGCGACGCCGTCGTGCACCTGGCGGGGGCGGGGGTGGGCGACCACCGGTGGACGGAGGCGTACCGCAAGGAGATCCGCGACAGCCGCGTCCTCGGCACGGCCGCGATCGCGGAGGCCGTCGCCGCCATGGAGGTGCGGCCGCGGGTGCTGGTGAGCGGCAGCGCGGTCGGCTACTACGGCGACACCGGCGGCCGGGCCGTCGACGAGAGCGCGCCGCCCGGGGACGGCTTCCTGCCCGACGTGTGCGTCCAGTGGGAGGAGGCCACGGCCGCCGCGCAGGAGGCGGGGGTACGCACGGCCATGGCGCGCACGGGGCTCGTGGTGGCGCGGCACGGGGGTGCGTGGGGGCGGATGTTCCCCCTGTTCAAGGCGGGGCTCGGGGGGCGGCTGGGCAGCGGCCGGCAGTACTGGAGCTTCATCTCCCTGCACGACACCGTGGCGGCGCTGCGGCACATCGTGGACACGGAGTCCTTGTCGGGGCCGGTGAACCTGACGGCGCCGGAGCCGGTGACCAACCGGGAGGTCACCGCGGCGATGGGCCGGGTGCTGCGCCGCCCGACACCGTTCGCGGTGCCGGAGCCGGCGCTGCGGGTGGTGCTCGGCGGACTGGCGGAGGACGTACTGAGCAGCGCGCGGGTGCTGCCGGGGGCGCTGCTGGGGTCGGGCTTCTCGTTCGCCTTTCCCCGTATCGACGACGCGGTCGGGGCGGCGCTCGTCTAGCGGTGGGGGGCGTGGTCCTTCCGCCGGGCGGGGCATGGCCGGGCAGCGGGTGGTGTGCGCCCCCGCGCTCCGGTGCTCCGCAATGTGCGCTACCTCCACGGGCCGCACATCTCTTTAGTCTCGAACCGAACTCGGGTATTCCTCGGTCCTGTTGGGGGCATGAGCTTCCCACCGGCCGCGCCGACCTCGGGGAGGGGCACGTGCTCAGCACCGCTCATGATGCGGACGTCGTCATCGTCGGGGGCGGCCTCGCCGGCCTCTCGGCGGCCCACCGGCTGACCGGCGCGGGGGTCACCGTCAGCGTCCTGGAGGCCGCCCCCGCGATCGGCAGAACGGCCACCGCACAGCTCGACGGCTTCCGGCTCGACCGTACGGGCCGGCTGCTCTGCACCTCGTACCCGGAGCTGCGCCGCACGGCGGTGCTCCGGGACGCGGATCTGCGGATGTTCTCCCCCGGTGTGCTCGTCCACAGCGCGGGCCGGCTGCAGCGGACCGGCGAGGTCGGCGCGCGGTGGGGCTCCGTCCACGGCCGCCGGAGCGTGGGACGGGGATCGCCGCCGGGCGCCCAGGGCGCGGGGGTCGCGTTCAGTGTGGCGCGTGCTCTCGCGAGCGCCCCTCGGCCCCGGCAGCTCGACCAGGCCCGGCTGGGGGCCTGTCTGGCCCGCCTCGCCGCGACGCCCGTGGACCGCGTCCTCGCCCGGCCGGAACGTTCCGCCGCGGAGGCGCTGTACGGGCGCGGGCTGTCCCCGCGTACGGTGCACGGCTTTCTGCGCCCGCTGCTGTCCGCGCTGCTGGGCGACCCGGAGCTGACCGGCACCTCCAGCCGGTGCGCCGACCTGGCGCTGCTCGGGTACGCACGCGGCCGCCTGTGCGTGCCGGCGGGCGGCGCGGCGACCCTGCACGAACTGCTGGCGGCCGCGCTGCCGGTGGGCTCCGTACGGACGGGGGTCCGCGTCACCGACGTCTCCACGACGTCCGTGACCACGGAGGAGTTCGGGCAGATCCGCTGCCGGTCCGTACTGCTGGCCACCGGGGCGCGGGCGGCGGCCGCGCTGCTGCCGGGGCTGCGGGTGCCGTCGTACCACCCGGTGACGGTCCTCCACCACACCGCGCCCGAATCCCCGCTCAGGGAGCCGGCGCTGGTGCTGGACGCCGACCGAAGCGGGCCGGTGTCTCACACGGCGGTGATGAGCGAGGTCGATCCGTCGCGGGCGTCGGACGGACGGGTGCTCATCTCGTCCACGGTTCTCGGCTCGCCGCCGGACGATCTGGACCGCCGGGTGCGGCGGCAGCTGGCAACGCTGTACGGCCGGCCGACGGACGCCTGGGAGCTGCTCGCCGTCCACCACGCCCCGGATGCGATCCCCGCGATGCCGGCCCCGCACGACCTGCGCCGCCCGGTCCGGGTCCTCTCCGGCCTCTACGTCTGCGGCGACCACCGCGACACGGGCACGGTCCAGGGCGCGCTCTTCTCTGGCCGCAGGGCGGCGCACGCGATCCTGAACGACTTCGGCATCCGGGTGGGGCCGCCGGCGCCCTTGGCGGCGGCGGCCTGATCCCTGGCAGGCGGGGCCGTTCCCCCACCCCGCCCCTTCCCGAAACCGGGGCGGGCCCCGGACCCCGGGCCCGCGCGGTGCCGGCCGACCCTGCCCTGCACCGTCGCCGAGGCCAAGCCTCCGGGATCGCCCGGCAGGGCACGTCCCAGGCCCGTCGCCGGCGGAACGCCCGTACCCGGCGGGGCACGTGCGAAGCCTGTCGGCCGCAGTCCCCCAGGGAGTCACCCGCCCGGGTTCCCCGCCGACGTACCCCCAAGCGCACCGTGCCCACGAGGGAGCCGCCCCGAGCCCCGCCAAGCCCGGCAGGTCGACGTGCCAGGTCCACCGGCGACAGACCCCCGGCGGCACCGTGCCGGCAACAGGACCACCCCAGCCCCGCCGGCGCTTGAGGCGCAGGACTCGGGACAGCGCCCCGACGCGAGGGCCGCGCCTCAACCCGGGCCAACAACAGGACCACCACCGAACCGCGCTCGACGCCCCCCGGCCGCCAGGCCATAGGGGGAACTCGGGGACGGCGCCCCGACGGGCCGTGCCCGGCAGGGCACCCACCCAGACCCCGGCCGCACCCGTGCCCACGGCAACCCCGTTGCCCTTTTCGTGGGCCTGACGACTCCACCGTCCTTACCCTCCAGGCCCCATCACGCCCGCGCACCGGCAAGGCCACTCCGGCCCTGCCGGCCACCGGGCTGCCCATCAGCCACCCGATCCGCCGGGAACGTCCCGCGAAGCGGGACGTTCCCGAAAACCAGGATCAACCCCTACAAGCCGACCCGACCGGGGTTGACGAAACAGATAGGGGCACCCCCCGGGCCCGGCGCCCGAACAGCCCGTGTCGGGGCACAAACCACCTGGGCAGGGCCGTAAGACCCAACCGGCCGAGGGTAGTTGGGTTCGCCCGGCAGCAGGGGTGGAGGTCACGGCCTCAGTACAGGCGGTGAGACCGCACACGTACCCCTGTTCGGATTCGTTACGCGCCAGTACGCTGCTCCGCGTCACGGACTGTCGCGGAGGCGCGCATGGGGGAGCCGACGTTCGGAGTGCTGGGGGCACTCCAGGTGCGGGCGGGGGTCGTGAGCGTACGCGTCGGCGGACCCAAGCCCCGGGCCGTCCTCGCCACCCTCCTCCTTCAGCCGGGCGGCTTCGTCTCGCTCGACCTCCTGACCGAGGTGCTGTGGCCCGGCGGCGCTCCCCGGTCCGCAGTCGCCAACGTTCGTACATATGTACGCATGCTGCGAAGTGCCTTGTCGACTGCGGGAGTCGACACCAGCGGGCTGTTCACGCGGCCCTCCGGATATGCGCTGGACGTCGGCCCCGAGGACGTAGACACGCTGCTCTTCGAGCGGCGTCTGGACCGGGCCCGCGCGGAGCGAGACCGGGGCAGGGACGCGGCGGCGCTGCGCGCCTACGAGTCGGCGCTCGGCCTGTGGCGCGGCAGCGTGCTCCAGGACGTGCCGTCCAGCGTGGTGTGGGACCCGGTCGTCACCCGCCTCGAGGAGCTGCGCTCGGTCGCGGTCGGCGAATGCCTCGAAGTACGGCTGCGTCTTGGGGACTTCGCGCCGTTGGTCGCCGAGCTGAGGGCCCGGCTGACCGAGGACCCGCTGCGAGAGGACCTGTGGCAGATGCTGGTGCGCGCACTGCACGGCTCGGGCCGCACCACTGAGGCCAGGTCCGCGTACACCGAGGCCGAGCAGGTCCTCGCCGCCGAGCTCGGCATCGAGCCGAGCGCACCGCTGCGCGCCCTGGGGGAAGAGCCGGGCGGGTACGGGTACGTCGGCCGGAGCCGGGCGGCGGCGCCTGCGCCGGTGTGCCAACTCCCCATGGACATCTGTGACTTCAGTGGCCGTACCGAGGAGATCGGGGTACTGGAGGGGCTGCTGTCGGGGACCCGGCGGCAGCCGGTCGTCGCGGTGCTCTCGGGTCCACCGGGCTCGGGTAAGTCCACGCTCGCGGTCCATGTCGCGCACCGGGTGCGCGAGGCCTTCCCTGACGGGCAGCTCTTCGTGGACCTGGGCGGGCTGAGCGGCCAGCCGCGTGAGCCCGGTGACGTCCTGGCGGAGATGCTGCGCGGCCTCGGCGTCCTGGACAGCGCCGTCCCGGTCGAACTCAGCGAGCGGGCCGCGCTGTTCCGCTCGCGCCTGGCGCAGCGACGGTTCCTGGTCGTCCTGGACGACGCCGCGGGTGCCGCCCAGGTGCGCCCGCTGCTCCCGGGCACCGGCGGCTCGGCCGTGCTTGTCAGCTCACGTCGCCGGATGCCGGGCCTTCCCGCGTACCACTGCCCGCTCGGCCTGATGAAGCACGAGGAGGCCCGCGCGCTGTTCGGCGCGATCGTCGGGGCGGACCGGCTGCGCAATGAGGGCGCGGACGCCGACCGGGTCCTGGCCGGCTGCGGCTCACTGCCGCTGGCCGTACGGATCGCCGGCTCCCGCCTGGCGAACCGGCCAGGCTGGACCGTGGGCACCCTTGCCGACTTCTTGGACGACGAACGCGGACGCCTCGACCAGCTCCAGGCCGGGGAGATGGAGGTACGGGCGAGCGCCGAGCTCAGCCACCGGCATCTGCCTGTGTCGGCGGCGACCGCCTTCCGGGCGTTCGGCCGCCTTGCCGACGAGGCGGTGGCGGGCTGGCTGGTCGCGGTGGCGGCGGGCCTTTCCGACGGCGCTGCCGCGGAGCTGGAGACGCTGCTCGACGAGCACCTGGTCGAGGTGGTGGGCACCGACGTCCTGGGCCTTCAGCGGTACCGCATGCACGACCTGCTCCGCAGCTACGCCCAGGAGTTGTCCGAGGCGGACGACCCCGGGGTGCGCCGCGCGAGTCGCCTTCGGGTGGTCGACGCCCTGATCGCGCTGGCCCGGTTCGCAAACTCGGCGATGCCGACGCGTTTCCTCGGCGTCCTCGGCGAGCCGGTCCGCCCGGCCGGACCTGCCGCTGCCCTCGTGCCCCTGGTGCGGGCCCGGCCGGTGGAGTGGTTCGAGACCGAACGCCGCACGCTGGTCGCCGCGGTGGAGTCCGCGCTGCGGCTCGGCTCCGTCGCCGGCGCCGCCGACCTGGCGATCGAGCTGGCCGGCTTCTTCGACATGCGCTTCTACTACGACGACTGGCTGCGCACCCATCAGCTGGTGCTCGAAGCGATGCCCGACCCCTCCGACGCGCGCGCCGCCGCGCTGCTGCGCAACCTCGGCCAACTCCACCTCTACCAGGCCCGGTACGCCGACGCGCTGGCCTGCTTCGACCGGGCCCGTGGGATCTTCGCGTTGCTCGGGCACCTGTCCGGCGAGGCGGTCGCCGGGCTCGGCGCCGGGTCGGTGTACCGGATGGTGGGCGAGCCCGAAGCCGCCCTGGAGGTGTTCGCCGACGCCCTGCAGCGCTTCGGCAAGGCCGGTGACCGGCACGGCGAGGCGGTCGCCTACAACGCCATCGCCTCGGTGTGGCTCCAGCGGCAGGACCCTCAGGCGGCGGCGCCCTGGCTGGACGGTGCGCTTCAGCTGGCCCGCGAGGTGGGCGACCGGCACCGGGAGGCACAGGTGCGCCGCAGGATCGCCGTACTGCACGAGCAGCGGGGCGAAACGCACCGTGCACAGGCCGAGTTGGAGCAGGCCCTGGGCATCTTCGACGACCTTGGCGACATGCACTGCGCGGCCTATGTGCGGCAGGCGCTCGGGGAGCTGTTCCTGCGGCAGGGCATGGCCGGACGGGCCTCGGCGCCGCTGGTCGACGCGCTCGCGGTGCAGCAGCAGCTCGGTGACCGCCCCGCCGAGGCGCGCGTCGCCTGCCTGCTCGGCGAGGTGCACCGGGCGACCGGCCGGGAGCAGACCGCGCTGCGCTACTTCCATCGTTCCCTGTCCACCTGGCGCCGCCTGGGAGCCCGCGACCAGGCCGAACTCGTGGGCGCCAGGCTGCGGTCACCGCGCTGAACCGCCACCGCGCGGACGGCATGCAGCGGCCGGGGCGGGTACGCGGAGGTCCGTCGGGCCCGCCCCGGCCGTGCTGCGTGGTCAGTGGACCCGCAGGTGGTTGCTGTCGATGTTGAGCGTGTAGCCGCCGTGGGTCTCGTTGTGGTCGCCGCGGTACTGGTGCACCCGCTGCCGCGCGTCCCGCTGGCCGTCGGGCATGTACGGCTTGAAGTCCACGTTGCGCTCGCCGTTCCACCAGGCGGCCCAGATGTGGTTGGGCCGGGTCAAACTCGTCGAACCGTAGGTGTCGGAGAGGTCCGAGATACCCGAGCTGATGCTGGAGTAGACGCCCGGCCGGTAGCCCGCCTCGCGCAGCTCGTTGGTCCAGCCGCTCAGGAAGTTGAGTACGGCCTTGCGGCACCGGCTGTTGATGTTGTCGTATCCCTCGATGTCGTAGTAGACGACCGAGCCGCGCCCGATGGCCAGCGACTGCGCCTTGTTGACGGCGGCTCCGGCCGCACTGCGGCCCTGGCCGCACGCGGACGCGGCGTCGCCGGACCGGGTGTGTGCGAAGCGGTCTGCCTCGCAGGGAGCCTGGAGCCCGACATAGATCGGCAGCGGGTGCCAGCCGCCGGCCACGCGGTGGCGCACCCAGTCCACGGTGAGGTTCGGCTGGGCGCAGGCCCGGCTGATGCCGCCGATGCAGATGCCGACCGAGCGGAAGTCGGAGTGCTGCCGCCAGGCGCTCATCGCCCCGCCGCCAGGCGCCGTGCAGGTGTCGAAGCCGTGGCCGGTGAAGGCGCCAGGCACCTCGACCGCCGCGGTCGCGGTCGGTACGGTGTCGGCGGTCGCCCGCGTGTCGGCGGTCGCGGGGCGGGCGTCGGTGGTGAGTCGGGCCGAGCCGAGGACGTCGGCGGCTTCCCTGCCGCCGAAGGACGACGCCTGGACTCCGGCTGGCCGTACGACGACATGGCCCTCGCCGTCGGCGTCTGGGGTCACCGAGGCCGCGGCCCCCGGTCGAGGACCCGGGCACCGGCCGGCGCCACGGAGTCCAGCGGGCGGATCCAGACGCCGGGCCCCGCCGACGGCGTACGCCGGGCAGTCCTGCTGGCTGCCGGGCCGGCCGACGTACACCGACGGAGTGTCGAAGATGACGCAGGCCGTGGGGTTGCGCTCCAGGCAGACCACGCGCCAGGAGGCGGGCACCGTGACCGCGTACCCGCGGTGCACCACCTACTGTGTCGTCGGCTGCGGTGGGACCGGGGCGGCGGACACCGAGGGGACGGCGGCGGCCGCGGCCGCGGCCGCGGCTGCCGTCACCGGCTTGAGGCGCCGCATCTCAGCACCTGTTGTTGCTGGTCTGGTACCGCACGGTGAAGTCGGGGTACGACAGGCCCTGGACGACCGCGACCACGACCGAGCCATCGCGGATCTGCTCGTAGTGCAGGTGCGGGGACAGGTCGTAGATCGCGGACGAGGCGCCGACCTCGCCAATGACCTGGCCCTGGCTGACGTGGGCGCCGCGCTGGACGGTGCGGGTCTTCAGGTGTGCGTAGCGGGTGCGCCAGCCGTTGCCGTGCGCGATCACGATGGTGTTGCCGTAACCGGTGTTGGTGGCATAGTGCGAGGCGACGACCTCGCCGCCCGCGCTGGCGAGCACCCGGCGCCCGAAGTCGTCAGGGTTGCCGTTCGCGTCGTAGTGGTTCCAGTCGATCGAGTGCGCCGGGCTGTGTCCGTTCCAGTTGCTGCCGCGCCACTTCTGGCCGCAGCGGAACGGGAGCTTGAAGTTGGGACGGCTCGCGATCAGCGCGGCGTCCGACGTGCTGTCCTGCGGCGCGGCGACAGCGACCGGAGCCGTGACGGCGAAGGCCGTGGCCATACCGATGGCGGCCAGAAGCCGGCGTGAACGTCTCTGCATGGTGCTCCCCTTGTCCTCGGATGTCCTCGGTGACCGAGCGATTCAAGGCGGCGGGCATACAAAGCGGATACAAACCGCGGCGGCCCGCTCCGGGCGGCCGCTCCCTGAGCCGCCCGCGGACGAGCCAGGGCATGCTGCTGATGAGGGCGAGGCGGCGCCCCTGGGTGTGCCGTACGCGCTCAACGGCGGCGGGCAGGGCGGGCGGAGCTGACTCGCGGCCTGCGCCCCCGCCCCGCCGCTGATCGACACAGCGCCCGAGACGCGGACATCCCCCGGATTGTCGAGGCCCTGCACGGCCACGGTCACTGCTCCAGCAGCTACTTGGTCAGCTGCTGGAGCAGCCCGCTCTCATCGATCGACTGCAGGCCCTCGACTTGGGCCCCAGTTCGTCGATTCGGTCGTCAGGTAGCCACCCCAGGTCGGACCGGCTCGTCAAACCAGGCGCGTGTGACTCGTCGGCAGAATTGGCCGGCCCCGGTCCTTACGGGGCGGCCGCTCCCCGCCGGCAATCGAGGCGCAGGACTCGGAACAGCGCCCCGACAAGAAGGCCGCGCCTCAACCCGGGCCAACAACAGGACCACCACCGAGCCGCGCTCGAGCCTCTCCCATCGCCGCCAAGCCGTAGGGCGTGAACGCACGGGCTTGGGCAGGGCGCCTGCCCACGGCCAGAACCACCCCCAGCCCGCCGGCGATTGAGGCGCAGGGTTCGGGGCGGTGGCGCCCCGGGACAACGGGTGGGCTCAGTTCAGGGCCGAGACGCGGTCGCGGTACGTGCGGACCGGCGGTGCGTCCCGGTAGGGCTCCAGGCGGCGTTCGAACTCGCGGACGTACTCCGTCGCCCGCGCCGACCGCATCTCCGACGCCTGGAGCGCCGCCTCCGCCCCCAGCGCGCACGCCTGGTCCAGCTCCCCCAGCCCGAGCCGGGCCGACGCCAGGACGACCCGGCAGAAGAGGCGGCTGCGGGCAAAGGCGGGGGCCCGTAACTGCAGGGAGCGTTCCGCGTGCTGCGCCGCACTCCGGTACTGCCGCAGGTCCCGGTGGCAGTGGCTGAACTCGTCCGCGAGCTGCGCCTCGTCGAAGGCGCGCGCCCAGTACGGCACGTCGTCCCCGGGCCGCGCCTCCTCGAGCGCGCGCTCCGCCCGTACGAGCGCGGACGTGCAGGCCCGCGCGTCGCCCAGGACCCCGTGCCCGCGGGCCTCGGCGCTGTGGAGCAGCGCCTGGACCAGCGGCGGCGCCGAGGGGCCCACGCCCTGCTGGGCGACCCGGGTCAGCTGCACGGCCTCGCGGCCGTGGCCGAGGTAGACGGCCTGCCGGCTCATGGTGACCAGCACGTACGAGCCGTAGGCCCGGTCCCCCGCCGCCTGGGAGAGCCGCAGGGCCTGGACGAAGTACCGCTGCGCGAGCCCGTGCGCCGCGATGTCGTACGAGGTCCAACCCGCGAGCCTGGTCAGGTCGGCGGCCGCCGCGAACAGCCGCCGACCGGTCGTCTCGCCGTATCTGCCGCGCAGCATCGGTTCGGCCTCGTGCTCCAGGTAGCGCACCAGGGCCTGCCGGGCGTGCCCCCCGCCGTACGCGTGGTCGAGGGCGCGGAACAGCTCGCCCACCGAGCGCAGCGCGGCGATGTCGCCCCCGGAGACCTTCTGGCCGGGCCCCCGGTCGTTAGCGCCGCGCTGCCGCGGCACGGCCATCCTGGTGCCCTGCTGGGAGACGCGCCCGGGGCCGGTGGGCGGGCCCGCCTCGACACGGCCCACGCTCTCGTCGGCGCCGCCGATCAGCCAGTCGCGGCTCGGCACGACCAGCCCGGCCGGGGTGAACGCGATCTTGCGGAGTTCGGCGTGGCTGCCGGAGTCCTTGCGCCACAGCCCGCTGACGATGTCCACGGCCTCCCCGGGCGTGGCGGCGAACTCCAGCCCCGCGTAGACGGGGGCGCAGGCGTCGAGCCCCAGGTCCTGGGCGGAGAGCCGGCGGCCGAGTCTGCGGGTGAACACCTCTGCGATCAGCGCGGGCGTCGTGCCGCGCGGTTGCTGCCCGCGGAGCCAGCGGGTCACGGACGTCTTGTCGTACCGGAGGTCCAGGCCGTGTTCGAGGCCCAGCTGGTCCACTCTGCGGGCGAGACCGGCGTGCGAGAAGCCGGCCTCCGCGATGAGCGCGGCGAGCTGCCGGTTGGGGGTGCGCTGGATGGTCCGTTCCGTCATCGGTTGTGGCGTCTCCTGCCTTCCGGGCCGGGAGCAGCCCTCAAGGAACGGCGCGAATTTAGCGGGCCTCCACGGCTGTTCCGCCACCTTCGCCCCAGATTCATCCGATCGTGTGAGGATTGACGGCAGCACTGACCGCTGCGCTGACGGGTACGAACGGGTTACGACCTGCCCGGCCGCGGCGTTCACACCCGCCGTACAGTGGCTGGGTCCCGGTCACCACCGGGCAGACGTTCGAGGGAGGCACAGCCGTGAGTGAGCTGCGGTTCGTCCGACTGGGATTCGGCGAGGACGCCGTCGAGTACCGGGAGGCGTGGCAGAAGCAGCGCGAGGTCCACGCCGCCCGCTTCGCGGACGAGATCCCGGACACGTGTCTGCTGCTGGAGCACCTGCCGGTCTACACGGCGGGCCGGCGCACCGAGGACAGCGAGCGCCCGCTGGACGGGACGCCGGTCATCGACGTGGACCGCGGCGGGAAGATCACCTGGCACGGCCCCGGCCAGCTGGTGGGCTACCCGATCCTCAAGCTCCCGCGCCCCGTGGACGTCATCGCGCACGTACGCCGCCTCGAGGACGCCCTGATCGCCACCTGCGCCGAGTTCGGTGTGGAGACGAGCCGGGTCGAGGGGCGCAGCGGTGTGTGGGTGCTCGGCGACCCCGTGGAGGAGCGTCCGTCGTTCGGCGGGCTGTCGCTGGACTTCGACCCCCGGCTGCAGGACGACGAGTTCGATCCGCGGCTGAACGGCCCGGAGTACGCCCCGTCCAACGCGGGCCAGCGCCGTGAGGACCGCAAGCTCGCGGCGATCGGCATCCGTATCGCCAAGGGCGTCTCGATGCACGGCTTCTCGCTGAACGTGAACCCGGACAACACCTGGTTCGACCGGATCGTGCCGTGCGGCATCCGCGACGCGGGCGTGGCCTCGCTGGCGAACGAGCTGGGCCGGGACATCACGATCGAGGAGGTGCTGCCCGTGGTGGAGCGCCAGCTGCGCGAGGTCATGGAGACCGCGGTGCTGCTGCCGCGCGAGGTCGGGACGGCGGAGCCGGGTACGCCGGGCACCGGGGTGCCGGCCGAGGCCGAGAAGGCCCCCGTCTGACGGCCGCCGGGCCCCGGCAGGAATGCCGACCGCGGGCCATAGGTTGGCCGAACGTAAGGCCGCACTTTTAACGGGCGTACCCTGGTGTTCGCCACAGAATCGAAGCTGTAGGGAGCCGGTCGTGTCCGCAGTCGCACCCGACGGACGCAAGATGCTGCGCCTGGAGGTCCGCAACAGCCAGACCCCCATCGAGCGCAAGCCCGAGTGGATCAAGACCCGGGCGAAGATGGGCCCCGAGTACAACCAGCTGCAGAAACTGGTCAAGAGCGAGGGTCTGCACACGGTCTGCCAGGAGGCGGGCTGTCCCAACATCTTCGAGTGCTGGGAGGACCGCGAGGCGACCTTCCTCATCGGTGGCGACCAGTGCACCCGTCGCTGCGACTTCTGCCAGATCGACACCGGCAAGCCGCAGGCACTCGACCGTGACGAGCCGCGCCGCGTCGGCGAGTCAGTCGTCACGATGGACCTGAACTACGCCACGATCACCGGCGTCGCCCGCGACGACCTGGACGACGGCGGCGCCTGGCTGTACGCGGAGACCGTGCGCCAGATCCACGGCCAGACGGCGGACCGCGAGGCGGGCCGTACCAAGGTCGAGCTGCTGATCCCGGACTTCAACGCGGTGCCCGAGCAGCTGGCCGAGGTCTTCTCCTCGCGCCCCGAGGTGCTCGCGCACAACGTCGAGACGGTGCCGCGGATCTTCAAGCGGATCCGCCCCGGTTTCCGTTACGAGCGCTCGCTCGAGGTCATCACCCGCGCCCGTGAGGCGGGCCTGGTGACCAAGTCGAACCTGATCCTCGGCATGGGCGAGACCCGCGAGGAGGTCAGCGACGCACTGCGGCACCTGTACGACGCCGGCTGCGAGCTGATCACCATCACCCAGTACCTGCGCCCGTCCGTGCGCCACCACCCCGTGGAGCGCTGGGTGAAGCCGCACGAGTTCGTGGAGCTGAAGGACGAGGCCGACGAGATCGGCTACTCCGGCGTGATGTCGGGTCCGCTGGTCCGTTCCTCGTACCGGGCCGGCCGGCTCTTCCAGCAGGCGATGGAGGCGCGCGCCGCCACGGGTACCGCCGACGCCGCCGCCCAGGGCGTGTGAATTCAGGCACAAGTGATTACCGGCTGGTAATGGCCGAATGGACGCGGTCCGCACTCTCCCCGCAGGTCGGGGCCGGGGTGCGGGCCGCGTCCTCGTCGTTGGAGCCCCACCGACCGGGAATTCGCCCTTCATCAGCGTTTGACCGGCCGGTCACGCACTGGTAACACCAGTCAGTGACGCTGAACTCACGCACAGCTCCCGCTCACCGCCACTCACCCCGAGGGGGAACCGCCACCATGCAGGCCGCGCCGGTACGTCATGTCAGGGCCAACCCGATCCCGTCCGTCACCGGCGCGCTGCGCGCCATGGAGGCCCTCCTGCTGAGCGGCGGCCAGCGCACGGCCCGCCGCAACGCGTGGTCGGCGGTGCTCGAGGACCGCCGCCGGGCAAAGGACCGGGTGGAGGCTCAGCACGTACTGGAGGCCGCGGCGACCCGCACCTCGCAGGCCACGTAAACTTCCGGTATGGCGAGGAAGGCAAATTCAGACAGCGCTGACGCTGCTGCGGAACCGGGGCGACTGAAGCAGATCGCCCTGACGTACAAGATGACCCGGAAGGCCGACCCGAAGGTCGGTCTTGTCGTCGCGGGTGTGGGAATCGTCACCTTCGGTGTCTTCCTCGGGATCGGCTTTCTGATCGGTCACCCCATTTACCTGGGCATCCTCGGCTTCGTGCTGGCTTTCCTGGCGATGGCGATCATCTTCGGGCGGCGCGCCGAGCGGGCGGCCTTCGGGCAGATGGAGGGCCAGCCGGGCGCGGCGGCCGCCGTGCTGCAGAACGTCGGCCGTGGCTGGAGCACGACCCCGGCGGTGGCGATGAACCGCAACCAGGACGTCGTGCACCGGGCGGTCGGCAAGGCCGGCATCGTGCTGGTGGCCGAGGGCAACCCGAACCGGCTGAGGTCGCTGCTGGCGGCCGAGAAGAAGAAGATGAACCGCATCGTCGTGGACGTCCCCGTGCACGACATCGTCGTCGGCAACGGCGAGGGTCAGGTGCCGCTGAAGAAGGTGCGCACCACGATGCTCAAGCTCCCGCGGGTGCTCACCGGTCCCCAGGTGACGGCGGCCAACGACCGGCTGCGCGCGATGGGCGACCTGATGAGCAACATGCCGCTTCCCAAGGGGCCGATGCCGAAGGGTATGCGGATGCCACGCGGCGGCAAGATGCGCTGACGCGCCCTACGACGACACATGAGGCGGGGCCCGGACGATCGTCCGGGCCCCGCCTCATGTGTCGTGTTCTTCATGAGACCGGCGGACCGGCCCGCGGGGACGGACCCGTAGCCGTACGGATCAGATCCGTACCTGGACCGCGCGGGCGAGGCGGTCGTGCAGACCGCGCCCGTCCCGGTCCCAGACGAGCGCCGGGATCGCGAGGCACAGCAGCACACTGCGTACGAGGGCCCACCCGAAGCCGAGGCGGCCGCCGTTCTCGGACACGAGCCGCAGGCCGAGGAGCCGCTTGCCGGGCGTGAACCCCACGGTGCCGACGGTGAGCACGCTCAGCGTGAAGAAGACGATGAGCGCCCAGTTGCCGGCCGCCTGCTGATCACGCCCCGCGAGCAGTTGGTATGCGATCAGGAAACAGAGTCCCCAGTCGATGAAGATCGCTCCGAAGCGGCGCCCGACGGGGGCGACGGAGCCCGGCCCCTCCTCGGGCAGACCGAGCCGCTGGCCCCGGTATCCGAAGTCGACGCCCATGTCCTCCGCGGCCGCGCGGGGCCCGGAGAGCCACGATCCGATTGCTTGCCTGTTGTCCACCCGTCCACGGTACTGCGCCCCGTTTCACCCGCCTGCGCCTGGGGCCGTTCCCACACTGTGACCCTCGTCCGGTTAACTTCGTCGAAACAAATGGGTCATGCTGGAGAAATGCCGTCCGCCTACGGTCGAGACCAGCGTGTGCCACCGCACTGGCCTCACGGACGAGCTGCAACCCCGCCCCTCCCGGGTGGGAGTAGGAGGAGTTGGATGTTCCAGAACGCCGATGACGTCAAGAAGTTCATCGCGGACGAGGACGTCAAGTTCATCGATGTCCGCTTCTGCGACCTGCCCGGTGTGATGCAGCACTTCACGATCCCGGCAGCGGCGTTCGACCCGACCGAGGAGCTCGCCTTCGACGGCTCGTCGATCCGCGGCTTCCAGGCCATCCACGAGTCCGACATGGCGCTCCGTGCCGACCTGTCGACGGCCCGTGTCGACCCGTTCCGCCGCGACAAGACGGTCAACATCAACTTCTTCATCCACGACCCGATCACCGGCGAGCAGTACAGCCGTGACCCGCGGAACGTGGCGAAGAAGGCCGAGGTCTACCTCGCCTCCACCGGCATCGCCGACACGGCGTACTTCGGCCCCGAGGCCGAGTTCTACGTCTTCGACAACGTGCGCTTCCAGACCTCGGCGAACGAGTCGTTCTACCACATCGACTCCGAGGCGGGCGCCTGGAACACCGGCGCCATCGAGAACAACCGCGGCTACAAGGTCCGCTACAAGGGCGGCTACTTCCCGGCCCCGCCGGTCGACCACTTCGCCGACCTGCGTGCGGAGATCTCCCTGGAGCTGGACAAGAACGGCCTCCAGGTCGAGCGCCAGCACCACGAGGTCGGCACCGCCGGCCAGGCCGAGATCAACTACAAGTTCAACACGCTGCTCGCCGCGGCCGACGACCTGATGCTCTTCAAGTACATCGTGAAGAACGTCGCCTGGCGCAACGGCAAGACCGCGACCTTCATGCCGAAGCCGATCTTCGGCGACAACGGCTCGGGCATGCACGTCCACCAGTCGCTGTGGGCCGGCGGCGACCCGCTGTTCTACGACGAGCAGGGCTACGCGGGCCTCTCGGACACCGCCCGGTACTACATCGGCGGCATCCTCAAGCACGCCCCGTCGCTGCTGGCCTTCACCAACCCGACGGTGAACTCGTACCACCGCCTGGTCCCCGGCTTCGAGGCCCCGGTCAACCTGGTCTACTCGCAGCGCAACCGTTCCGCCGCGATGCGTATCCCGATCACCGGCTCGAACCCGAAGGCCAAGCGCGTCGAGTTCCGCGCCCCGGACCCGTCGTCCAACCCGTACCTGGCCTTCTCGGCGCTGCTCCTCGCGGGCCTCGACGGCGTCAAGAACAAGATCGAGCCGGCCGAGCCGATCGACAAGGACCTCTACGAGCTGGCCCCCGAGGAGCACGCGGGCGTCCCCCAGGTCCCGACCTCCCTCCCGGCCGTCCTCGACGCCCTCGAGGCGGACAACGAGTACCTGCTCGCCGGCGGCGTCTTCACGTCCGACCTGATCGAGACGTGGATCGACTACAAGCGCACGAACGAGATCGCCCCGATCCAGCTGCGCCCGCACCCGCACGAGTTCGAGCTGTACTTCGACATCTAGGAGGCGGGTCGGGCGACTGTCACCGAGTGCGCGTCGCCCGGCCGATTCTCTGACGTGATGCCAGCAGCGCCGCGAGGGCCGCTACCCCATGGTCGGGGTAGCGGCCCTCGCTGGTTTGGCCAGGGCCTCGTTCGCCGGCGATGGGGTGCGAGGGTCCTGATCGGGTGTCCTGCGGACTGTGCGAGAGGGGTGATCGGGCTCACTTTCACGGCTACGTATCCGACGCGAGGGCTGTCCCGTCGTACTGATGTGTACAGCCGTTCGCCATGCAAGGAGCCGTGAAGTGACGCCTCAACCCGATCCGTCCCCCCGCTCGACGTGCTGCCACAGCCTCTGCTGGCAGCTGCCCAGGCCGCGCGCCGTGAGTTCCTGGTCGCACTGGAACCGCTGCGGGGTGAGCTGTTCCGGTACTGCCGTCGCCTGACCGGCAGCGTGTGGGACGCCGAGGATCTGGCCCAGGAGACGCTCGCCCGAGCGCTCAACCGGGCAGCACAGTCCCACCAGCCCGTCGAGCGCCCGATGGCGTGGCTGGCGCGGATCGCGACGAACGCCTACCTCGACCAGGTCCGCCGCCCCGCCCCGCTTCTCGTGGAGCCGTCCGAACGCGCGGCCCCGCTGGTCGCCGACCCCGCCGAGGTCAGGGACGCGCTCGCGGAGATGGCCACACTGCTGGCACCACAGGAGCGCGCCGCTGTCGTTCTCAAGGACGTCTTCAACCTGCCGTTGAAGGAGATCGCCGCCATGCTGAGCACCACCGAGGGGGCGGTGAAGGCCGCACTGCACCGTGGCCGCGGACGCCTCGCCGACCCTGAGCGGGCTACCGCGCTCGCCCGCCGCACTGCTCCCGACCGGGACACGCTCGATGCCCTCGCAATGGCGTTCACCGCGTACGACCTCGACAAGTTGGCCAAGCTCTTCGTCGACGATGCGGTCAGCGACGTCATCGGGATGGCCCATGAAGTCGGGCGGCGCCAGATCACCGCCGGCTCGCTGCACCACGCCCTGCACGTGGAGACCTCGGTCCGGTGGCGAGCCGAAGTCCGAGAACTGGACGGGGACCCGCTGGTCCTGATGTGGGCCGGCCCGACCGACGGCGACGGACCCGAGGCAGTCGAGGACATCCTCCGAGCGGAGACAGCCGACGGCGGGATCACCCGCCTGCGCTGGTACTACTTCTGCCCGGATCTGCTCGCCGAGGTCGGCGACCGGCTGGGCGTCCCGTACCGAACCCATGGCCACGGTCTGTAGGCCGGACGAGAACTACGTCTCACGCCACGAGGAGTCGATGCATGCGCTCGGCCGGGGCTCCCAGCCGAGCGTTCTGCGTGGCCGGCCGTTGAGTTCGGCCGCGACGGCGTCCAAGTCCTCGCGGGTGTGCCGGGACGCTGCGCTGCTGCCTAGTGCCGCATCAGGCAACGTTCGCCCTGTCAACCACGGCTCGTAGTCGTTGATCGTCGGCGTGACGGTTTCGCCAGATGATGTAGCGGCGGATCATGCTGCCCTGCTCTTTGTGGCTGGCGTGGTCGGTGCCGTCGAGGGTGAAGTAGCGCAGGGCGGTGAACTGGGCCTCGATGCGGTTCAGCCACGAGCTGTTCGTAGGCGTATAGGCGAACTCGACGTTGCTGGCCGCGGCCCAGTCGCCGACCCGGCCGTCCTTCTTCGTCGTCAGGTGCGGGGAGAAGTTGTCGAGCACGATCGCGATGCGGATCTCCGGCGGGTAGAGGCTGCGCAGGTAGCGGCAGAGCTCCAGGAACCTCGTCCGGTTCTTTCTCGGCTTGATGTGGCCGTAGAGCTTGTCCTTGCCGAGGTCGTAGGCGGCGAACAGGTGCCTGACCCCGTGCGGACGGGTGTAGGTCGCCCGCCTGCGGGGCCTCGGCTCCCGGTCGGGGTCCTTGTGCCGTCCTCCGCGCTCGGCCCACTGCCGGCCGGGGCGGGGCTGAAGGTTGAGCGGGCCGAACTCGTCCAGGCATAAGACGACTGCGGGTTCGCCGTCCTCGGGTATGACCTCGCTGTCGGCGATCGAGTAGAGGTGCTCGACGCGAGCTTTCTTGGCGGCGTAATCGGGATCGCGGGAGGTCTTCCAGGTCTTTATGCGTTGAAACGACACGCCCTCCTCGCGGAGCAGGACCCGCAGGCCCTCGTGGCTGATGTCGTCGGCCACCCCCTCGGCGACCAGGAAGTCGGCCAGCTTGGCCAGGCTCCAGGTCGAGAACGGCAGGCCGTGCTCGGTCGACCTGGACTTGGCGATCTTCTTGATCTCCCGGCGTTCGGGGAGGGTGAAGGTTCTCGGACGGCCGGCCTCGGTGACGGACCGGTAGACGGTGGCGGCCCGGACGCCGAAGGCGACGACGTATACAGATATCGCCGCACCGCAGGTGCTGCCGCCCGGCTGGCAGTCGTCGTCGGCGGGTTGCCGATCCGGAGCCGCTGCGCGGTCAGTGCTCGGGGGAGCAGCCGAGTTGCGGCTGTTGGACAGATCGATCGTGGAACGGATAGACAAACACAAGGAGCCCCTGGTCGGTCGGCCATCTGGTTGGTCGGGGATGTGGGATGAGGATCGGCGCGCCTAGACCCGCACTCGATGTCGACGGAGTCGTCCCTTGTGGGAGGCGCTGACTGACGTGGTGAGGAGAAATGGTGTCGCGAGGGATGAAGCGATTCGCCGTGGTGATATGGGCCGTGCTCGTCATTACTGGCGGCGGGCTGACGGTGCTGCTTGACGAGTCGTGGGGGCCGGTCGGCTGGGACGACTGGGGGCGGGACGAGCCGACGCCGACGTCCTGCTCTTCTCCCGGTGCCGTTGCCGAGAAGACAGAAGCCGCTCCGTGGCCCACACCGGCCATGCCCCAGCCCTCGCCCGAGCCGACGCGAGAGGCCGTCATAATCGCGTGCGCATACCGCGTGGAGGACTGATCCGCAGCAGGCGCTGCCCTCGTCGCCATCGACCCCGCGGGCACGTACTCGCCGCCCGAACCAGCATCCGAACGGCGCATCACGTCACCACAGGGCAAAGGTTCTCTGATGCGGCACTAGTTCCAGCCGTTCAGGGAGACCTGCGGCCCGCCTCCGAGGTAGCCGTGGAGGGCGATGGCAGTCGTCTCCACGAATTCCTCGGGGATGGCGTCGGCGTCGACCCAGCGGACTTGGGAGTGCTTGCGGGGTTCGCGGTTTTCGGGTTCGCCCGTCCAGTCGTGGGCGGCGAACACGACCGTGAGGAAGCCGTTGGGGGCTTCGACGCCCCAGGCGCCGTGGATGATGTGGGCGACCTTGAGGGACTCGGGCTTCACCGTCAGGCCGGTCTCCTCGTAGAGCTCGCGAACCGCGGTCTCGGTGATGGGCTCACCCGGTTCGCTCTTGCCGACGGGGAGGTCCCACATTCCCTGGGCGAACTTGGCGTTCTCGCTGCGCTGGAGGAGGACGACGCGGTTGGTGGCCTTGTCGTGGACGATGACGGCCGCGACCAGCAGGGTCATCGATTCGAGCGCCGGCTTGAGGGCTTGGGAGCGGTCGTCGGTCTGCTGGGCCACGGTGTTCCCTTCGTCGGGCGGGTTGTCGGGCATGTTAGGCGAGGGCTTCGCGGGCGCGGCGGGCGAGATCGGCTGCGCCGGGCACCTTACGCCGCTGGTAGATGGCGAGGGTGGAGCGGATCGAGGTGATGGCCTTGTGGGTCCGGTCGGAGGTCATGCCCTCCATGAGGTCCAGGGCCTGGGTCCAGGCGGCGACGGCTTCGTCGGCGCGGGCCTGGGCGGCGAGGCTGTCGCCGAGGTCGGCGTGGGTGAGGGCATGGACGCGCCTGTACTTCTCGGGATCCCAGCGGGTGAGGGCGTCCCGGTGCTGCTGCTCGGTGCCGACGTGGTCGGCGAGGTCGGTCAGGGTGCGGGCGGTGTGGCTGGCCACCGTGCCGGCGGCGGGACCGCTGACGCGGGAGTAGCTGGGCTGGGGGTCGTCGTCACGGAAGAGGGCGTCTTCGGCGGCGAGCAGGGCGCGTGCGGCCGACGAGTTCTCGTCGATGGCGGCGTAGGCGCGGGCGTGGGTGATGTGGAGGAGGGCCTCGGTCTGGCCGTCGACGTATCACGGTCGAGCTGCCCGGGGCGTTCGACCCGCGCTGGAGCCGCCTGCCCGGCATCCAGGTCGACGGCCGGCGCATCACCATCGACCCGGCCGAGTACTTCTTCCGCTTCGAGTCGACAACGTGGCTCGTCGCCGACAGGGAGTTGGTCAAGTCCCAGCTCCTGAACGTGGACGAGACGACCGAGAGCGCGGTCGAGCAGCTCGCGCTCGACTTCATCAAGCAGCACAGCGAGTCCACCTCCGACGCGGCCCGCGTCCTGGCCACCGCGTACGAGGTGTACGCGTACCTGTTCCGCGACGAGCACCTGGCCGGCCTCGGCCTTCCGCAGATCACCGCCGAGCACCTGCGGATGCTCCGCGGGGCCGCCACGCTCATGGCGCTCAACAAGGTCGAGCTGGACGGGCACATCTCCAACGTCGGCCCGTGTTGGTTCTTCCTCGCCGCCACCTCCGTCGTCTTCGACCTGGACGACGAGGTGGGCGGGATGCTCGACGAGGTCTACCACGGCGGCTGGTTCAACGAGCACCGCCGGATCGAGTCCATCAAGGCCCACACGGCGCTCGGCGGCCGGCTCGTGCACGGCTGCCAGTCCGTGCCGGACCAGTCCGGCGGTGTGGTCGCGCCCTACGGTGCCTCGATGGCGAACTTCCGTGACGACCTCGCCGCGTTCAAGGCGGGCTGGATCGAGCAGGTCTACGCCCACCGCGTGAACCCCTCCGCGTACCCACCCGATCAGGCTCCGGGGCGGGCCGGCATCCCTCGCCCGCCCCGGACGCCGCCACCCCTCTCCGGAGCCCCGACGTGACCACGAACCCCGGCGCCGAACTTCTCGACAACCTGCTCACCGTGGCCGGGCAGGCCACCGGCACGCGTGAGGAGGTGCGCGTGTGGTCCATGTCCGGCGTCGAGCGCGTGACCTTCCCCGACGGTGCCACGGCCATCTTCAAGTACGCCAAGAGACCCTTCGACAACGAGGACCAGGCCCTCCGCCTTGCCCGCACCCTCGGCGTCTACAGCCTGAGCACCTGACCGAGGTCACGACATGGGTCTCGCGGTTACCCACACCCCGCGCTGCCTGACGACTGATGCCCTCGCTGCCGCGAGCAGCGAGGGCATCAGGGTGCGCTGCGGGCCCTGCCTGCCTGTGATGGGGATCTGTTCAAACGGCCAGGACTCTTCTCTCCACTCGGCAGGCGCTCAACGGAGTGGGGATTTTCAAGGTTGTGACCGCTCTTCCATGACTGCTGCATCCTTTGACCAAAGCGCGCCGCAGGTGGCTGATCAGGCTTCGCTGGATGACCTGCCCCGTACCGGAATTGGGGACCTCAGGGGCGCCCGGAGGGGGGTCGTAGGCGGCTTCGGCGGGCCCCCGGACACGTTCGGGCCGCCGTGCATGGGACCTTGGCCGGCCGCTTCCCGGCAGCCCTCACCCGTCCGTTCCGCGGCGTCAGCGAAGCGGCGCTGACCTGGTGTTTTCCGGGATTCGGCCTAGGCTGGGGAGGTCTGCCGGACGCCATGGGAGGGGTCTTCGTGAGTGGGGAAGGAACGGGGTACGACGCTGCCCGAATCGAGGTGCTGGAGGGGCGGGAAGCCGTTCGCAAACGGCCCGGGATGTGGGTCGGCTCGATCGGCGAACGCGGTCTGCATCAGCTGGTGTTCGAGGTCGTCGGCCGGGCGGTGAACCAGGTCCTGGCTGGCCGCAGCGGCTCCGTCGACGTCACGCTCACGTCCGACGGCGGCGTGCGGGTCGCGGACGACGGGCCGGGGGGTCCCTTCGGGGCCGCCGGGGACACCGGCCGCCCGGGCCTCGAAGCGCTGCTGACCAGCCTCTCAGCCGGGGCCGAGCCCAGTGGCCGACACATCGCGGCCGTGGGCCATTTCGGTGTGGGGCTCTTCGTCGCCAACGCCCTGTCGAGCCGGCTGACGGCCGAGGTGCGGTGCGAGGGGGTCCGCCGGGTCCAGGAGTACGCGCGCGGTGTCGCGGTCGCCCCGCCCGCCGCCGTGGGGCCCGCGACCGGAAGCGGAACGACCATCGCTTTCTGGCCCGACACCGAGATCTTCGAGGCGACGCACTGCTCGTTCGCCGTGCTGGCGGAGCGTTTCCGGCAGGTGGCATTCCTCAACCGGGGACTGGGGATCTCGCTGACAGACGAATGCCCGGCGGGAGAAGCTCGGGCGGTACGGTTCCGGTTCCCGGACGGAGTACGGGACTTCGTGGCCGCCCTCGACGCGGAGACAGGGACGGCGCTCCATTCGGACGTCATCGGCTTCGAGCGGGAGGACCCGCGGATGGCGGGGACGATGGAGGTGGCCCTCCTGTGGAGCGGCTCCCGCGAGGAGCGGTTGCGCAGCTTTGCCAACAGCCGGGCCACTCCCCAGGGCGGCACGCACCTGGACGGCTTCCGCGACGGAGTGGCGGCCGCGGTCACCGCGTACGCGCGGGACAGGGGGTTGCTGGCGGCGGCGGGGCCCCGATCTCGGCGCCGACCGGATCAGTGACGGCCTCATGGCAGTCGTGTCGGTGAAACTCGACCGTCCCGAATTCCTCGGCGCCACGCACGGGCTGCTGGGCAACAGCGACGTGCGGGTCTGTGTCGCGGAGGCCGTCCGGGAGCACCTCGGCGCCTGGTTCGAGGAGCAGCCGGAGCGGGCCACGGAAGTCGTCGACCGGATCGTCCGGGACAACCACCAGGACTGAACAGCAACGGCCGGCCCCGGCGGAAGGCCGCTCGAAAGCGTTGCCGGTTGTGACTGAGCACTGCGGTCGGCTGTGACCTCGACTCAGTGACCAATCGACTCGACGCAGGGCGGGCAGATGATGCAGTGGTCGTAGCCGTCACGGAAGAGCGGTCACAACCATTTCCAACGAGCGTCGCGCGGCGTCGGCCGGGGCCGCTTGCTAGGACTTGTCCCCGGTCGATCTCTGAGACAGCGGCGCGTGAGCCCCCCGTGAATCTAGTTGTCGAAGGTCTCGTCGAGTGAGGTAGAAGGGCGGCATGGATACTGCCGTACTTGAACAGATGCTGGACGAAACCTTCGATCACGCTGTCGTGCACCACGGATACACCAACTACATGCGCGACTACGAGGTCATCGTCTATGCAACGGCCGATCCCCGTACCGGCATCGCGCCGGTCCACCTGCGGTATCTCTTTCGGTACTGCGTTGAGGCGCGGTGCGAGACGTCGGTGCCGGCGGAGACGTGGCGGGGCTCTTTGGACGAGCGGCTCATCGACCACGAAACCGGTGTCGCTCTTGACGGATACGTCTGGGGGGTGAAGTGGCATGACCTGTATCCGGGAGCCAAGCTTCTGCCTGAGTCGGAAGCGACCCGCCGCTGGTCGAAGGCCGTCGGGATCGACTTCCACGAGGTACGCATCGAGACGAACGCACATAACGTGACCTTGATCTTCTCTGACCTACAGGTCAGTGAGGTCCCGGTTGGATATGCACCCTTCGCCGCCGAGAAGGATCAGGGCTTCGTGTGATCTTGTGACCAGCGAGTGGTCGGGGCGCTCCCGCCCTGACCAACGAGCCCGCCCCACGGGCCGTACCGAGCACTTTCTGCGGCAGGATGACGCCCGTGGATCAGGGGGTGGCGGCCGTCTTAGTGAGCCGTTCCGGGTTCGGTAGGGACTCGATCATTTGAGAGGATCGAGTCCCTACCGAACCCGGAACGGCTCAGCAAGACATTGGTGTATTGTATATGCGGCGCTGCTGCGGCAGCGTGTCTCGCTACATCCGGTCCCGGCGCCGGAGCGAGCAGTGGGCTCTTGAGAGTCACCCGCAGTTGGCAGTCACTACATCAGGACATCCGATCTGTCTCTCCTGTCGTCGCCGGGCGGCAAGTGGAAGGGGCGGCGCGGCGTATGTCCAGGTCACGTAACACCAACCGTCTGGCCAAGAAGATCCGGGACCAGACCTCATTCACGCTCTCGACTGCTTCAAGGCTGGCCCAACAGGCCAACGTCTATCTCGGGTCCTCGATCGCAGATTCCCCCGACCTACGTCAGCGTCGTCTGGAAGCACATATGGCCCACGTGTTGGCCAGCAGCTTCCAGGATCGACAGCTCAATGGCGCTCTTCTTGGTGTGCGAGAAGCAAAGCCAGTGAGTCAGGGGGTGGAGCTGACCCTGGACTCCGACATGGCCAACGCGGTTCTCTCTGAGCTCCTCCCGAGGTTCGATCACTTCTACGGTGGCATCCGCGGCGTCCCCGGGCTGCGAGTCCAGGGGATCGGAACGCGGTTGACTCTCCACGACGCGGTCAGCTCGGCTCACGTCACGGTGACGGGTTCCGATGGTCGCCCTCTCCGTCTGCCGTCCGCGCGTGACGGCGAGGTACTTCTGTGGAAGCGAGTTCCCGGTGGCCTCTCTCGCGACGAAAGGCAAGAGGCTCAGGAGTGGACAGACTCAAGAGGGATCGAGGACCTGCGAGTACGTGACTTGCTGTTGAGTCGAATTCTGCGCTGCCCTGGCTTGGTCAACAGAACTGCGGAGCCACACGGATTCGCCAACTGCTACACACATCACGCCGGTGATCTGGTGATCGAGTGGTGTTGCGGTGACACCGTGGAAGCGCTCTGCGCGGAACTCTTGGCCCACGGCTTCATTGAGGACGTACCCCGGGCGAACGCGATCGAGTTGATCTCCCGGCACTCTGCTCATCTCGGGGATCGCACAGTGATCTTGAATCGCCACGGATCATGTCTGTACGGCCGCAACGCGGCAGACATTGCGGAGTCCATCAGGGAGGGTTACAAGTCATGACCCTGACCGGGATGGCGCTCGTAGTACCGGCGTGCATGGTCCTGGGAGTTGTCGCATGCTACGTACGGGACCTGGCCGTGCTTCGCCGTCTGGAACGGCTTCTAGACGGCTGTGACCAAGGGCAACGAGTTGAGGTCTGCCGGATCCTTGCTGCCTCGTTGCACACGGTTGGGAGAACTGAGCCGCGGGACGAACAGCCACCCAGGGAGCCAGCGGAGCAGTGAGGCACCACCTCCGAGGGTCGAAGCGGGTTCCGCTCAACCGGACCGTTTGTGGGCAGACAGTCGGCTCATCCAGATGGAGGAGGCGGCTGACGGCCCTTCGGCGTCCGTGGGTCCGCGCGCCCCTCATTCCTCGGGAATGAGGTGTGCCCAAGCGGCGCGGAGTCGGGTGAGCAGGGCGCGCTGGTCGTCGATCCAGCCAGGGGGCATCGTCAGGGAGACGGCCAGTCTGGTGGTCTGCTGGTCGTCGACCGTGACCCTGATCTGGTCGTGGTCGTTCTCCCTCCAGGCCAAGTGGATGCCGATCTCGGCGACCCGGGCCGCCTCGCGCCAGACGGCGTCACGGCCGGCGGCGACCTCGTCCAGGACGTGGGCCCAGCCGGCCAGGTCCCTCGGATCGACGTAGATGTCCTGGATGCCCGTCACGAAGTCGTTGTGGACGGAGAGCTGTCCCACGATGTCCGGGATGCCCGGGGCGTACGAGGGGTTCAGCTCGACCACGACGCTTCCCCCGCCGTACTCGCCGATGATCCGCATCAGCGCGAACGGTTCGGTCTCCTCCATGGCCCGCCCCAACTGTCGATCTCCACCGATGTTCGGATCCTAGGAGCAGTTGTCCGCGCCGTGTCGTCCCGGGGCCGGCCGGCCGCGTGCGGGAGCGTGAAGTACCGGCGAAAACTCTGTGGAAGCGGTGTCGGTGGGGCCGTTTATGCTGCACCGGACGATCACGCGGGACCAGGGGAGGGCGCGGCATGTTCGGCAGGCTGTTCGGTGGTGACGGGGAGAGACCGGCGGCGGATCCGCATGCGCTTCCGGTCCCGCGCAGGCAGAAGAACGGGATGTACACACTGCGCGCGCTCGGGGACCGGCGGGTGCTCGCGCTGGTGGAAGCCGCCGACGCCGGGGACTGGGAGGCGGTCAAGGCGGCGCTGGTCCCCTTCGACATCGGGCGCGACCACCGGGTGCTGGGCGAGTTGGCCGACCTGGACGGGGTGCAGGACTGGATCGGCCCGGCCGTCGAGGAGGACAAGGAGCACCGGGCGACGGCCCTGCTGATATCCGGGACGCGCCACATCAGTTGGGGCTGGGAGGCACGTACCTCCGACCGTGCCGTGAACGTCACGCAGGAGCAGTGGCGCGTCTTCCACGAGCGGCTCCACATCGCCGAGGAGCAGCTCCTCGAGGCCGCCGAGCTGCGGCCGGACTGGGTCACGCCGTGGCGTCGTCTCCTCACCTCCGGCCGCGGCATGTCGCTGGGCCGGGCCGTCAACGAGACCCGGCTCGAGGCCGCCCTGCGCCGCGACCCGCTGGACCTGGAGACCCACGTCGAGTGGGTGTCGCAGTTGCAGCCCCGCTGGAGCGGCGAGCCCGGTCAGGCGCTGGCGTTCGCCCGCGAGGCGCTCGCCCGTGCCCCGCAGGGGCACCGCCTCGGCTGTGTGATCGCCATGGCGCACATCGAGGAATGGGTCGAGTCGGACGACGGGGACTGCCTGGAAACGCCGGAGATCCAGGCGGAGTTGCGCAACGCGGCCGATCACAGCATCCTCCACCCCGCCTACGTGCGGTGCCCGGGCTGGCAGCACGACTTCAACGTGTTCGCCATGGCCCTGTCGCTGGCCGGTGAGCGCCACACGGTCCGGCGCGTCTTCCAGGCGCTCGACGGCGCCTACACCAGCTGGCCCTGGACGTACTTCGCGGAGCCGGAGAAGCAGTTCGCCCGCCACCACCGCCGCGCCTGAGCAGCACGCGGGTCCCGCCGCCACCGCCCGCGCCAGCACCGCACGCCGGGCCCGGTTCCGGTAACGGTCGCGCCCCCGCCACCCGTCGCCCCTCCCACCCCCGGACTGCCCTGATGACACTGCCCGACACCGCCACGAACCCGGCCGGCGACGACCGCACCTTCCAGGTGGATCTGCGCGGCCTCGTCGATCTCCTCTCCCACCACCTCTACTCCAGCCCACGCGTCTATCTCCGCGAACTCCTGCAGAACGCGGTGGACGCGCTGACCGCCCGGCACAACCTCGAGGCGACCGCCCCCGCCGAACCCTTCGGCATCCGCCTGTACGCCGACGGCTCGGTCGTACGCGTCGAGGACGACGGCGTCGGTCTCACCGCGTCCGACGTGCACACCTTCCTCGCCACCATCGGCCGCAGCAGCAAGCGCGCCGAGAAGATCGCCGAGCAACGCGGCGACTTCATCGGCCAGTTCGGCATCGGACTGCTCTCCTGCTTCCTCGTCGCGGACGAGATCCACGTCCTCAGCCGCTCCGCCCGCACCCCCGACGCGCCCACCGTTGAGTGGAGGGGACGCGGCGACGGCAGTTACACCGTGCGCACCCTGCCCGTGTCCGCCCGCCCCCGGCCCGGCACGACCGTCACCCTGACGCCGCGCGCCGACGCGGGCGAGTGGACCCGCCCGGCGCAGGTGCACACGCTGGCCCGGCACTTCGGCTCGCTGCTGCGCCACCCGGTGACCTTCGACGACGGCACAGGCGGCGCGGGCGGTACGGGCGGCCCTGGCGCCCCCGTCAACCCCGAGCCCGCGCCCTGGGCCCGTACGTACCCCACGCCGGGGGCCCGTTCCCGCGCGCTGGCCGCGTACGGCCAGGAGACCTTCGGGTTCACACCGCTGGACACCATCGAGCTGGACCTGCCGGCCGTCGGCCTGAAGGGCATCGCGTGCGTGCTGCCGGAGACGGTGCCGGCGGGCCGTCGCCACGGCCACCGCGTGCACGTCAAGGGCATGCTGCTGTCCGAGCAGGCCGAGGAGATCCTGCCCGAGTGGGCGTTCTTCGTCCGTTGCGTCGTCGACGCGGAGAGCCTGCGCCCGACGGCGTCGCGCGAGGCGCTGTACGAGGACGACACGCTCGCCGCCGTCCGTGACGCGCTCGCCGAGCGGCTGCGCGCGTGGATCGCCCGGGCCGCCGCCAGCGACCCCGACCTGCTCGCCCGCTTCCTCCAGGCCCACCACCTGGCCGTGAAGTCGCTCGCGGTGCACGACGACGAGATCCTGCGGATGCTGCTGCCCTGGCTGCCGTTCGAGACGACCGACGGGCACACCACGCTCGACGAGTTCGCGCGCACCCACCGCACCGTACTCGTGACGTCGAGCGTGGAGGAGTTTCGGCAGGTCGCGGCGATCGCGTCGGCCGCCGGGCTCGGCGTCGTCAACGGCGGCTACACGTATGACCGGGAGCTGGTCCACCGGCTGCCGGAGATCAGGCCGGAGGTCGGCGTCGCCGACCTCGACCCGGCGACCCTGACCGCCCATCTCGACCCCGTCGACCGGGAGACGGAGCTGGCCGCCGCGGCCTACCTGGCCCTGGCCCGCGACGCCCTCGCCGTCTTCGACTGCGACGTCGCGCTGCGCACCTTCCAGCCGGCGTCCGCTCCCGCGCTGCTCGTCGACAGCCGCGAGGCCCGGCACGAGCGCACCCGCTCGCAGCTCGCCCGTGAGCAGGAGGGCGGCCTGTGGGGCGACATCCTCGGCGCCCTGCGCCAGGAGGCGCCGCGGGCGCAGCTGATCCTGAACCAGCTCAACCCGCTGGTCCGCACCGCCGTCGCCATCGACGAGCCCGAGCTGGCCCGTACCAGCGCCGAAGCGCTCTACGGGCAGGCCGCGCTGCTGTCCCGGCGGCCGCTGCGGCCTGCCGAGTCGAGCCTCATCAACCGCTCCTTCCTCGACCTCCTCGCCCACGCCCTCCGCAAGGACAGCTGACGATGCCTACCGCACCCCTTCCCCAGAGCACGGACGAGCTGTACCGGGCGCTCCAGGAGAACAGCGGGCTCCCCTACGGCCGCACCCGTACCGTCACCGCGGAGGAACTGGTCGACGCCGCCGAGCAGTTCGCGGAGCCCGTGCCGCTCATCCACGCGCTCCTCGAACTCCAGGAGGCGTACACCTACGGCTCCGAGCCCCGGAAGTCGCCCGTCGTCTTCGCCCGCCTGCTCACCCTCTTCGACGAGCAGCCCGACGTCTTCGACGAGCGTCTGCGGCACATGCTGTTCTGGCGGTTCAAGTGGGTCGCCAACGCCCTGCGCCAGCTTCCCGAGATACCGTTGACCAGTCTGCGCCAGTGGCTGACGGAGATGCGCGGCCGGTACGAGAAGGCCGGCCTCGGCCTCCAGCCGTACTACGGGCAGGCGTACCAGCTCGCCGCACACGTCGGCGAGGACACCTCTCTCGCGTACGAGTTGTGGGCGGGCCGCGCCCGCACCCGGCTCAGCGACTGCGAGGCGTGCGAGATCTGCGAGCGCGCCCTGTACCACCTCGCGGCGGGGGACGACGAGCGGGCGCTGCGCGCCTGGGAGCCCGTGCTGGCGGGGAAGGAGTCGTGCCAGGAGGAGCCGGCCCGCTCCGTCTCGTACGCGCTGCTGCCCCTGCTGCGGACCGGCCGCACCGACCAGGCCCGTGAACTGCACCTCGCCGGCTACCGCGGCTGCCGCCGCAACCCCTCGATGTCCGGGGAGATCGGCCGGCACCTGGAGTTCTGCGCGCTGACCGGCAACGAGGCACGCGGCCTGGAGCTGCTCGCCGAGAACCGGAACCTGTTCGAGGAGGTGGACTCGCCACTGGGCCTGTTCGATTTCCTCACCGGCGTGGAGGTCCTCCTCCAGCGGGTCGAGCTCCTCGGCCACGGCGAACTGCCCGCCGCCGGATACGCGGGCCGCACCTGGACGGTGGCCGGGCTGCGCGCCGAGGTGCGGGGCCGCGCCGACGACCTCGCCGCCCGTTTCGACGCCCGAAACGGGACCACGGCCCACACCGACCGCCGCAAGGTCCGCCTCGACCGTGCCCCGCTCCTGGACGCGCTGGAACTGACCCTGCGCCCGCGCCGCCTCGACGACGTGGCCCCGGCCGTCCCGGTTGCCGTGCCCGCCGCGCCGACGGCCGCCGCCGTCTCCGAATCGCTGCCCGAACTGATCCTCCGGGCACGGCAGTTGGACGAGCAGGGGCATCCGGACGCAGAGGCCTGCTGGGCGCTGCTGCGCACCCTCGTCGCGGCCCGCGGCTACACCCACCCCGACGACCCGGCCGTGGGCCCGTTCGTACAGCTCTGCGCGGATCTGCTGGCCGACGAGGCGGGCCGGGCGGGCGAGAAGGACGACTTCGCCGTCGCCGCCGACCTGTACGAGGAGGCCGCCGGGCTGTACGAGGACGCCGGCCTGCCGGGCCACGCGGCGCTCGCCCGGGCCGGCGTCCTGCTCGCCGCCGCAGAGGCTCCCCCGGAGAACGCCCGTGAGGCCGGCGCGGAGAACGGCACGGACAGCGCCGCCGAGGGTCCCGCGGAGAACGGCACGGACAGCGCCGCCGAGGGCGCCGCCCGGGCCGAGGCGCGGGTCGCCGCGCTGACCGCCGCCCACGCGGCCATGGTCCGTCTGCACGAGGAGACGTCCGGCCTCACCCCGTACCAGGAGGCCCGCCTGCTGCGGCTGCGGGCCACGTCGCTCGGCCTGCGCCTGCAGACGTCGGGGAGCAAGGAGCACGCCGCTCCGGTCCTCGCCGAGGCGGATCTGCTGCACGCGTTCGCCACCCGGCACGACATCGTCGGGCAGATCTCCGGCGCCCTGCTGGTGCGGGTCAGCGCCCACGCCATCTCCGGTGACCTGCCCGCCGCGGTCGCCGAGATCGACGCCCTCCTCGACCGGCTGAAGGAGCACGGGCCCGCCTGGCACCTGCCCCGTACACTCCGGCTGCGCGGCCGGCTCCGACTCGGCCTCCAGGACGCGCAGGCCGCGTACGAGGACATGGCCGAGGGCCTGCGCCTGGCCGCCGACTGGCCGGCCGACGCGGTCGACACCGCCCGCCTCCACAGCGAACTGGCCGAGGTCTGCATGCACTTGGGCCGCCCCGACGAGGCGCTGCGGCACCTGACGCGCTCGGCGGAGCTGGAGCTCCGCCGCGGCAGCCGGACGGACGCGTTCTGCACCTACAGCAACGCGGCGCAGCTCAGCCTGGACCTGGGCCGCGTCGAGGACTGCATCGCTCTGCTCGACTCCCTCCTGGCCGAACCGGACGTCGCCGCCGGCGAGCTGGACGACCGGCTCGTCGCTCAGCTGCGGCTGACCCGCGCCCGCGCGCTGCACGCCGGAGCGGATCTGAAGGCCGCCACGGCGGAGTTCGTCACTCTCGCCGCCGAGTCGGCGGGCTGGGACGACGACCCGGGAAGCCACGCCATGATCGCCGCGGAGACGGCCGTACTCCTCGGCGAGTCCGGCGAGTTCGGCCCGGCCCGTGAGGCCGCGGACCAGGCGCTCGCCGCCCACGCCCGCGACTCGCGATTCGAGCAGCTCAGCAACTGCCTGCGCGAACTCGCCCGCCTCCAGGCCCACCGGCAGGGCCCCGACGGCCTGGCCGGCGCGCTCGCGTTCCTCGCCGACGCCGCCAAGGTCGCCGACGAGGCGCGCGCCGCCGGGTACGAGGCCCGCGGCCGCTCCCTGGACAGCGCCCTGGCCTACGAACACGGGCGGGTCAACGCCTACGCCGGTGCGTACGAGGACGCCCTGGCCGCCCTGGACAAGGCCCTCGCCCTGGTCGGCGAACCGGGCGCGGACGAGGACCGCGCCGGCGAGTGGGCCGAGTGCGTCCGCCTCGCGGCCGCCGTGGAGGGCATCTACCTGGAGCGCACCGCCCCAGCCCTGACCCGCCTCGACGCGGCGGTCTCCCGCCTGACCGCCCTGGGCCACACCGAGGAGACCGAGCCGCTGACCTCGTTGGCGGCCCGGCTGCGCGACGAGGAGTGACGCGACGGGCCCGGCGCGGGGGCGGTCTGCCACCCCGGCGCCGGGTCGGCCGGGGCGCCCTCCCCCGGCCTGTGTGGCAGGGTCGCCAACATGCCGTTCGATCACAACGACCACTACCACCCGCTGCTGTTGCGGCAGGTGCCGCGCGACGCGGTCACGGCGCTCGACGTCGGGTGCGGGACGGGGCGGTTCGCGCGGCGGGTGGCGGCGCTCGGGTTGGACGTCGACGCCGTCGATCCGTCCGCCGAGGTGATCGCGGAGGCGCGTGCGCTGTCGGCGGGTGCGCTGTCGGCGGGTTCCAGAAGCCCGCGGTTCACACAGGCGGACGTCACCGGGATGGAACTGCCCACGGGGCACTACGACTTCGTGTCGTGTCTGGCGAGTCTGCACCACATGCCGTTCGGCACGGTCGCCGCACTGCGTGACGTGCTCGCTCCCGGGGGCGTGCTGGTGGTGCTGGGGTGCTACGCCGAGAGGACGCCGCTCGACCGGGCGTGGAGCCTCGCGGCCGTGCCGGTGAACGCCGTCGCCCGGCTCGGTGCCGCGGTCGCGGACCGGTTCCGGGGCGTGGCCGCGGACGGCGTGGTCAGGGCCCCGGTGCGGCAGCCGGAGACGGGGTTGGCCGAGATCCGGCGGGAGGCGGCGGTGCTGCTGCCGGGAGCGCGTGTCCGGCGGCTGCTCTTCTGGCGCTGCCTGATCGTCTTCCGCAACGGCGGCTGAACCGGCCGCCGAATAATCACGTGCGCCGTACGGGGGGCCGCTGTTACGAGACGTCGGGCACGGTTGACCTCGACCTGTCGGCCGCCATGTTCGACGCCGAGTGGCGGCCGGTCGGCTCCTGCGCGTACACCAGCCTGCGGTTCCTGGGTTCGGCGGCCGTGCACTCGGGCGATCTGCAGAACGCGCCGCCGCCGACCGGGGCGAGCGAGTTCGTCGACCTGGATCTGACGCTGCTGGCCGCGGCCGGGGTGCGGTACGTCGTCGCGGTCGTCTACTCGTACAACGACGTTCCCTTCGAGGAGCTGGCCGAGGGCTTCGCCGGTCTGATGGCGCGGAACGAGCCGGGGAACCGTGGGCCGGTGTTCGACCCGAGAGCGGTCGAGCAGCGCTTCGACCTGACCGGGGGGTCGAAGTCCGCCGTGCCCATGGTCATCGACGTGTCGGCGCGCACCATGCGGTGGCTGGACGTCGCCCACGGCGACTCCGGGTCCGAGCACGCGGTGTGGCGCCGCCAGGACGTCCTGGCGACGCTGGGGCACGGGCTGACCGGCCTCTCCGCCTCCGGGGCCCGCGTCAGCCTCGGTGAACTGGCGGTCTGGCGGTCGGCGGCGCGGGCGGCGACCGTGTTCGTCCGCCACCACGACGGGTCCTTCTCCTGCTACCGGCGGCGGGCGGGCGAGCCGGTCGCGGCGTTCGCCGACCGCATCGGGGCGCCGGACACCGACGCGCCGGGCACGGTCACCCCCGGAGGCGGCGGGTCTCGCGTACCTCGTGCGCGGCGATCTGCCGGCGGCCGACGGGAGCCAGGTCTACGCGCTGTACCGTTCCTGGTCAGTGAGCAGGAGTGGGTCTTGGACCCATTCCTGCTCACTGCGGACATCCCGAACGGTGTTGGGTGTCCTGGTCGCCCGCGTTCGCTCCGCGTCCGGCGGCACGCATCGGGTGCGTGGTCCGGGAATGCGGGGGCGGGGTTCCTCACGCCCGAGGGTGCCCGAGTCGACCTGGACGGTCCGATGCCCGTGCACATCGCTCTGGTGTGCACGGGGCGGTGTCGTCCGTCGCCGAATCGGGTATCCCTGGGCGCGTCTGCCGATTGCGATGCTTGCGGCATCGTGACGGCTGGTCTTGCGGGTGGTGCTGGTGAGGGGTTTCTGCCAGTGCTGGGCGCCCCACTTGCTGGTGTAGGCGGGGTCGACGGCGATGATCGCGATACCGGTGGCGTCGGCCATGGAGGTCAGTCGGGCGCGGAGCCGGCCGGTGGGCATGCCGGAGATGAGCTGCCGGAAGCGGCGCTTACGCCCGTGTTTCTCCCTGGTTTTCTCGGCCTGGAAGTCGAGGTCCTCGACCGCGATGGCCTTCACCCCGCAGGATCGGGCCCAGTGCAGGAGTCGGGTGAGGGCGTGCCGTACTTGGGCGTCGCGGTGGGGGGCGGTGCCGGTCAGGGTGTAGAGGAAGCGGTGGGGTTCACCGCACGGGTTGCCGTGGGGGTCGAGGCGCCAGGCGGCGAGGTGGTCGGCGTTCATGTCCACCCCGATCACACCGTCGGCCAGGGCGGCTTCGATCGGGACGGCCTGGGCGGGCGGGATCTGCCAGGAGGCGGTCAGGTACCAGCGGTCGCGCTCCACGTCGTGGTGGATGCGGTAGGCCACAGCCCGATGCGCTGCCACCCGGTCCGCCCACTCGCCTCCCCGGTGCACGAAGGAGACCTTCGCGCTGAGGACGTACCGGCCGTGCGCAGCGTTCGCCAGATCGGCGAGCGGTGTCGGGAGCTTGATGCCGACTTCGCCGTCGGGCGTGACGCGGATCGTCTCGTTGCCGAACCTCTTCCCCGACTCGCCGTCCGCCTGGAGGAACCAGCGCCCGGCCTCCCACCGCCGGCGCCACTCGGCCTCGCTCAACCCCGCCTCGGCAAGATGATGACGGGTGCCGAGCAGCCGTCTGCCGCCCCGCACCACACGCACCCGGCCCGCGTCCCGGTCGGCCCGCACCCTCGCCAGCCGGTCCTCCAGCACCCTCAAACGCCGCGACTTGGCACGCCACTCCCGCCGGGAGCGGTAGCCGCCAGGCGCCCGCCTCGAGCCCTTCGCCCCGACCGGCAGCGACAGCCGGTGCCGGATCGTCCTGACACCGGCCTCGAGGCTCTGGACATGGGCGGCCTGCCCGCGCCGAGCGAGCGCCCACTGGTCGTGCGTGGCCTTCGTGACCGACCCCGCCCACCGCGACGACGACACACCCGTCAACTCCCGCTTACGGACCGCCCACGACTCGCCACAGTGCCCCAACCCTTCCAGACAGCGCACTTTGAGGTCCTTCGAGGCGAGCGAGCCCAGATGCGCACCCACCAGCCGCAGCACCTTCTCGTCCTCCGGAGTGAGGCCCTTCAGCCGGGTGCGCACGGCGACACCCGAAGGCCCGGTCACCACGAACGAAGCCGCCACCTCCCGCAGACCACCCACAGCAAACACCCCCTCCACGCCGGACCACACACACCCGCCACCACCCCCAACGACCCACCACCCGCAAAGGTCACCCATTCGACAGACGAACCCCCGTCCACCACACCGAACCCCACACACAACAGCCCACAACGACCCACCCGCAAACGCCAGAACTCACACATACGAAATCAAACAACAGCAGTTCACAACCCCGGCGGCCTCGACGCGGGCCGGGTCCGGCTGCTGACGGCGGCCGACGTGGTGGCGGCGCTGGCGCCGCGCTGAGCGGGGCGGGGGCGTGCGGGGCGGGGGGCGGCTCGCCGTCGGGCCCCTCCGTCCGGCCCGGCGCGGGCGCTACGATCGGCCGTTATGGGGATGACTGTGCGGGAACTGACGTACTACCCGATCAAGGGCTGTGCCGGGACCGGTGCGGAGTCGGTACGGGTGGGGGCCACGGGGCTGGAGCACGACCGGACGTTCATGGTCGTCGACGCCGTCGACGGGGCCTTCCGCAGCCAGCGCAAGCTGCCGGCCATGGCGGCGGTCCGGCCCGAGGTCGTCGACGGCGGGCGGGCGCTGCGGCTGAGCGCCGACGGGGTCGAGAGCCTGGTCGTGGCCGTCGGCCCGGAGGGCGAGCGGCGGCCGGTGAGCCTGTTCGGCCGACGGGTCGGGAGCGCCGTCGACCAGGGCGGGGACGCGGCCGAGTGGTTCTCCGAGGTGCTCGGGGAGAAGTTGCGGCTGGTGCGGGTGCCGGACGGCTTCGACCGGGACGGCTGGGGCGATACGGCGGGCAAGGTCGCCTTCGCGGACGCGCACGCCGTGCTCGTGCTGTCCCGGGCCTCGCTGGACGGGCTGAACGAACGGATCGAGGCCGCGGGCGGAAAGCCGGTGCCGATGGACCGCTTCCGGCCCAACATCGTGCTGGACGGATGCGCCCGGCCGCACGACGAGGACCTGATGCGGCGGATCGGGTTCGCGGGCACGGCCGAGGACGCCGACGCCGGTGCGCAGACGACCCGGAGGGTCGAACTCGCCCACTCCGTACGGGCGCTGCGCTGCGCCGTACCGATGGTGGACCAGCGCACGGGGCTGCGGGGCGGGCCCGAACCGGTGCGCACCCTCGCCACGTACCGCAAGGAGCCCGTCTACGACAACAAGGTCAGCTTCGGCGCGAAGGCGGCCGTGGTGCGCGGCGGCACGCTGTCCGTCGGGGACGAGGTGCTCGCCGAGTGGTACGAGAACGGGGCGCCGGATCCCCGGCACCCCGCCTCGTAGGCCGGCCGCTGCAACGGCCGTGTCGGAACCGGTGGTCGCGTCGGGTCGGCGACCGACCGGTTCACGGGTCGTCCGGTTCAGCGGCCGTAGCGGATCAGGGCCCTGACCATCCGGCACGTCGTGTCGGACGGGGCGTGGGCGCCGATGCGCTCCGCCGTCGCCCGTATCCGGCGGTTGTCGGCGGTCGCCGGGTGGTAGACGCCGGAGTCGAGCAGCGCGATCGCGAGGCGCATGGCCTTCAGGCGGCGGTTGTGGGACACGTACCACTCGCGCGGCTGTCCGGCCGGGAGCGGCTTCTTCTTGGGCGGGGTCAGGGGCTTCGTCGTGAGTGTGGCAACGGCCATCGGCAACCTCCTGGCGCGGTGGCGGGACCATCCCGAACTACTGTTCATTCTACCGGTCGGCACTGACAATTTCGCCTGGCCAGACGGTGTTTGGGCGGTCTCCTGCCGGTACCGTGGAGCGCATGGAGATCTGGATCAACCCGGTCTGTTCCAAGTGCCGCAGCGCCATCGACCTGCTCGACGCGGAGGGCGCCGAATACACCGTGCGCCGCTACCTCGAGGATGTGCCGTCCGAGGACGAGATCCGCGCCGTCCTGGAGCGCCTCGGCCTCGAGCCGTGGGACATCACGCGCACGGGCGAGGCGGTCGCGAAGGAGCTGGGCGTCAAGGACTGGCCCAGGGACGCCGGTTCGCGCGACCGGTGGATCGGGGCGCTCTCCCGGCACCCGAAGCTCATCCAGCGGCCCATCATCACGGCGGAGGACGGCACCGCGGTGGTGGGGCGTACGGAGGAGGCGGTACGGGACGCGATGGGACGCGGCTGAGCGGAACCCGAGCGGCGGCCCGTCGTGACGGCGCGGCCGGTGGGCGCTTCGCCACCTTAAGGAACGTTAAGGAAGAGGCGAGTGGGGCCGGTGAGAACTCGGCGGCGGCTACTCGTACGTAAGGGCACAAGGAACCATCCGGCCGCCCCCGCGGCCGGGGACAGGAGCCCTTACGTGTCACGCAAGAAGACCCTCAGCGGCAAGAAGAAGATCGCCCTCCTCGTCGGCGCCGCGGCCATGGTCGGCGGTACCGCGATTGTCATGACCGGGACGAGCAACGCGTCTGTGGCGTGCGACGGGCTCGCTCAGGCGATCCAGAACAACGAGAACTTCATCGCCGGACAACGCGCCAACCCGGACGCCCAGTCGGCCGCTCGCATCGCCAACCGGGAGGCGGTGATCGCGCAGATCAAGGTCCAGGAGGAGGCGGCGGGCTGCGCCGGCGGTGGCGGTGACCAGGCCGCCGCGCCGCCGGCTGCGGAGCAGCCCCCGGCGGAGGAACCGCCCGCCGACGAGGGCGCGGGTCAGGACGCGGAACAAGGCGGCGACCAGGACGCCGGTGACGCCGGTGAGGAGGCCGGTGGCAACGCGGGCGACGACGCCGGCACCGGCGAGGTCGTCTGCGCCGGCTCCACCGTGACCGTCTCCGGCGAGGGCGGCGCGCCGGCCGCCTCCAGCAACGAGTTCCCCGTCGGCACCCGGCTCAAGGTGACCAACCTGGACAACGCCAAGTCCACGACCGTCGAGGTCACCTCGGCCTCCGGGAGCTGCGCCCTGCTGAACAACGCGGCCTTCGAACAGGTCCGTGAAGCGGGCAAGTTCCTGATCCGCAACGCGCGTATCGAGCGCGTCGGCTGACGGGCCGCCGCCGGACCCGGAGGACGTACGCCGTACCCGCTCCCCTTCCACTGTCCCAGGAGGAGCAGCCGCCGGGCCGCACACCCGGCGGCGCCGCGGCACCGTCCCGGTCCGGCGGCCGCCGTGCCGTCGTAGCCGCAGGCCCCGGTAACGCCCCCGCCGGTCCTGCGGCTACGGCCTTGTCCCCGCACGGCCCGACCGCGTTACGGCGCCGCCTGGACCAGCAGTTCCTCCGCCTCCGCCAGGATCTCGGTGAGCCGGACCCCGAAGTGGATGTCGCAGGCGTGCGGCCGGCCCGTACGTGCGGAATCGACGAGAGCGTCGACCGCCGCACGGAACGAGGTGACCGGGTCGCCCCAGCCCTCGGGCAGCTCGGCCCTCCCCTGCTCGCCCAGCAGGACCAGGCTCGTACCGGCCGCCTTCCCCGGTGCGCTCAGGCCCAGCGTCACGGTGCTGGACGCGCCGGAGACGTGCCGCAGCATCAGGTGCACGGTGTCGGCGGGGCCACGGCCCGCCGACAGCGTTGTCACGTCGCCGAGGACCGGGAGCAGCGCGGAGAGGGCGTGGGGGCCGACGTCCCACAGGCCGCCCTTCTCCCTGCGCCACGGCGACGCAGCGAACGGGCTGTCAGAGCCGTCCGAGTACAGCGAGCCGAGCCACTGCGCGTGCGCCGTGAACCACCCGTCGGCGGCAGCCTGTTCGGCGACCCACGCCTCGGTGTCCGCGGTGAACCGCAGCGTGCAGAACACCACCGACGCCACCTGGGCCTCGTCGGCCGCACGGGCCGCGGCGCGCGCGGCGGCGACGTTCGTCGCGACCGGCTTGTCCAGCAGCAGATGGCATCCCGCCGCGGCGGCCCTCGCGGCGAGCGGGGCCTGCACGTCCGGCGGCACGGCGAAGGCGACGGCGTCGCTGACGGCGAAGAGGGCGTCGATGCCCTCGTCGCCCGTGAACGCCGCCGTCCCGTGCTCGTCGGCGAGCTCGGCCGCCGCGTCGGGCCGCCTCCCCCACACCCCGCTGAACACGACGTCCGGGTGCCCGGCCAGCGCCGGTGCCTGCGTCATCCGCGCCCACGGCCCGGCTCCGAGGAGCCCGATACGCGGTTGCTGCGTCTGCTTCTTCATGCGCACCAGTGTGCACGGCGCCGGAATATGCCGGAGACCGCGGGGCACGAACGGTGTTACGTTTCTGACCGGCCGGCCGCGGGACTCCGGCGCGACTTCCGGGACTTGCCTCTGAAGCAGTGTTTTCGCTGATCGCGCCCCCATTCCCCGGCCGGCTCCGGCAGGTCGACGAGGGGCGGATCATGGGGGACGGACCGTGGCGGAGCAGGCCGGGCGCACCCGGCGTGCGGAGCACGACACCGGCCTGATCGCGGCGGAGGACGTGCTGCTGTTCGTGAACGCCGCAGTGACGGCCACCGGACAGCGGGAGTTCCTCTCGCGGGCGGAGGAGCAGCACCTGTCCCTGGCGTTCCTGCACGAGTACGTCCGGGTCAACTACCGGCCCCTGTACGCGGCCGCGCTCGCGCTCGACATCAACGACCACAACGCCGCCCGGATCGTCGAACAGCTGCTCCGCACGGCGGGCGAAGCGACCACGGACGAGAAGCGCACCGAGGGTGCGCTGATCGCCGCCCGTCTCGCCGTGCTGCCGCCGCAGCGGGTCTACCGGCTCTTCGGCGCGCTGCGCGCCGCCAGGGTCAACAACCGCCGCACCCGTGCGATCATGCGGGACTGGCTGGCGGCCCGGCCGGACCCGGGCCTCGACGCCGTGAAGTACCGCAGCGGCCTGAAGACCGCCACCCGTCATGCCCATCTGGCACCCGGCCCGGCCGAGCTGGGGGACTTCCTGTTCCGTCCGGGCAGGCGCGTGCGCTACGAGCACCGCTTCCTGGACGCCCACCGCCGGGCGCATTTCGAGCAGCGCGCGCTCTACGAGCTCCCGTACAGCGTCGCGGAGGGCTTCGCGGCCGGGCACGGCATCGACCGCCGGGTGTTCCTGGAGCGGATCGCGCCCCGGATGACCCGGCTGGAGCGGCTGCGCACCCAGCGCACCGGCCCCGATGCCGACCTCACCGTCATGCCGCTGACCAGGCTGGCCCTCTTCGTGCTGTCCCTGCCCACCGAGGACCGCGTGGCGCGCCGGGCGGAACTGACGGGTGCGCTGCGTGCGGCCGCCGCGCGGGCCGCCGGCCGGTACGCCGGGACGTGGGGGCGGGTGGCGGCCGTGCTGGACGACAGCTATTCGTCGTCCGGTTCGTCGGTGAAGCGCCGCCGTCCGCTCGCCGTCGCGCTCGGCTGCCACTTCCTGCTGGAGGCGCTGGCCGGGCCCGGCACCTACCGGGCCCACTGGACGTCGGGGGCACGCGATCCGCTCCTGGTACGGCCGTGGGGGCCGACGCCGCTGGGCGACCGCATCCTCGACGCGCTCGAGGACGGCCCCGAGCGCCTCGTCATCGTCTCGGACGGCTGGGACAACGCGCCGCCCGGCCTGGCGGGCGAGGTGCTGCGGGTGTGGCGCACCAGGCTGGATCCGCAGCGGCGGACCGGCGTGGTGCATCTGAACCCCGTATACGACGCGGTGGGGTTCGACGTCCGCAGGCTGGCGCCGAGCGTCCCGACCGCCGGCATCCGGGATGCGGAGGACCTGGCAGCGCTGGTGGAGGTCGCCCAGTTCACGGAGGGCCGCAGCGGGCTCGCCGAGCTGCGCGCGTACCTGGACGAGCGGATCGCGCACTTTCTGGGGGGAGCACCGTGACCACGCTGGACATGACCGGCCTGCGGGCGATGCCCGCCCAGGTGTGGGGCGGCATCCGCCTGGTTCCGCTGGTCCGTGCGGAGGCGGTGCCGGGCCTGCGACTGCACCACCGGGTCTACGGCGGCAACGGCCTGGTGACGGTCCGCCCGGGCACCCGCTACTGGTCGTACGTCCCGCACGGCATCGTCGCCGACTGGTCCGGCGGGGACGGCGAGGACGGCGGCGACGGTGAGGACGGCGAGTCCGCCGCGTACGGAACCCGGCTGGCGCCGGGCGGGGACACCGGCGTCCCGGACTGTGTCCCGGTGCGTCGCCACCACCGGATGGCCAAGCGGGTCCGTACCAAGGGCGTGGCCGAGAAGCGGATCCGTTTCCTGCCGCTCCATCTCGCGCTGGAGGGGTATCTGTCGCTGCACTTCGGCGGGCCGTCCGTGCTCTGGGACGACTGGTCCCGGCAGGCGGTGCGGCAGGGACTCTCGCCGCGCGCCGAGGCGGCGTACGGCGGATGGCAGGTGCCCGGCCTGGACGAGGCCCTGCGGATCTTCGAGATCCACCCGGACCAGTGCGGCCTGATGATCTACGCGGCGGACGCGCTCGCGGCCGCGTTCGTGGTGCCGCACCCCGACGACTACCGCGTGCTGCACCCGTCGCTGGTCGAGGACCTGTTCGGCGATCTGGTGCACCAGTACGCCCGTTTCGGCGCGCGCGTCCAGGATTTCACGGCGCGCATCGGCGACCACCCGGGCCTGCGGACGCTCGCCGATCTGCGGGCGGCGGCAGGGGCCCAGCAGCGCGCGTGGGAGGAGGCGCACGGCACGCTCCTCGCGGCCGGGCTGCTGGACTCGTCGTACGCCTTCGAGCGGGTGTACCGGATGGATCGCTTCGCCCTGTGGCGCTTCCTGCCGTCGTTCCGGCTCGGGCGGGGTGAGCAGCACATCGGCGAGGTGATCACGGACCACAAGGGGTGTGTCGCGTATCTCAAGACGTTCCGGCTCTCGGAGGCGCAGGTCCGGCGCGGGCATCTGCTGAGCGTTCTGGGGGAGCACGACTGGCACCTCACGAACACCGCTCAGACCCTCGGCACCAGCCGCGACGCGCTGGTCCGGCGCATCCGGGACGCCGGGTTCGGCGCGCTGCTGCGTGCGCGGGACCCGCGCCACACTCCCCGGGCGTGAGCTGCGGGCGGGGGGCGTAACGCGGGGTTCACAAACGGGCAACGGCTGGGAAATCGCGTGTTGCCAAGCTGCGCGGCATACCGCTGCACCCGCAAAGGATGAGACCCCGTGACCTTCAAGGCTGAGTACATCTGGATCGACGGCACCGAGCCGACCGCCAAGCTTCGCTCGAAGACGAAGATCATGACGGGTTCGCCGGCCGGCCTCGCCGAGCTGCCCGTGTGGGGCTTCGACGGGTCAAGCACCAACCAGGCGAAGGGCCACGCGTCGGACCGTGTGCTCAAGCCGGTCTTCACCTGCCCGGACCCGATCCGCGGCGGCGACGACGTCCTGGTGCTGTGCGAGGTCCTCAACACGGACATGACCCCGCACGAGTCCAACACGCGTGCCGCGCTGGCCGAGGTGTACGGGCAGTTCGCCGCGCAGGAGCCGATCTTCGGCATCGAGCAGGAGTACACGTTCTTCAAGGGCGCCCGTCCGCTCGGCTTCCCCGAGGGCGGCTTCCCGGCCGCGCAGGGCGGCTACTACTGCGGTGTCGGCGCCGACGAGATCTTCGGCCGTGACGTCGTCGAGGCGCACCTGGAGAACTGCCTCGCGGCGGGCCTCGGGATCTCCGGCATCAACGCCGAGGTCATGCCCGGCCAGTGGGAGTTCCAGGTCGGCCCGCTCGCGCCGCTCGAGGTCGCGGACCAGCTGTGGGTGGCCCGCTGGCTGCTCTACCGCACCGCGGAGGACTTCGAGGTCTCCGCGACGCTGGACCCGAAGCCGGTGAAGGGCGACTGGAACGGCGCCGGTGCGCACACCAACTTCTCCACGAAGGCGATGCGCGAGGGCTACGAGGCGATCATCACCGCGTGCGAGTCGCTCGGCGAGGGCTCCAAGCCGCTGGACCACGTCAAGCACTACGGCGCGGGCATCGACGACCGTCTGACCGGTCTGCACGAGACCGCCCCGTGGAACGAGTACAGCTACGGCGTCTCCGACCGCGGCGCCTCCGTCCGTATCCCGTGGCAGGTCGAGCAGGACGGCAAGGGCTACATCGAGGACCGCCGCCCGAACGCCAACGTCGACCCGTACGTGGTGACCCGCCTGCTGGTGGACACCTGCTGCTCGGCGCTGGAGAAGGCCGGCCAGGTCTGAGCATCCCAGTGTGCCGAGGAGGGCGTCCGCCGTGCACGGCGGACGCCCTCCTTTGTTGGTGATGCAGCACGGCCCCGGGGGGCGGTCTGGTTGAATGGGGGCATGGTCGGCACCCGTCGGAGCACCTCGGACACAGCAGGTCGCAGCGGCCTCGAGCCGTTCTGGCCGTCCCGTCAGCACCACGACTTCGACCGGGTGTGTTGTCGCGCGATGAACGCGCCCGCCCTCTAGAACCCACTAGGGACGCCCCCTCGGGCAGTACCCGCTCGGGCCTTCGGCCGGCGCGCACGACGTACGTCAGTCCGTCTCCCTCCGCGCGCGAAAGAGCTGACTCCTCATGGCGAACACCCGTGCCCTCCCCGCCGCCGCCCACCGGGACCGGCCGCGGCCGAGCGCCGACTTCCTTCCGCCGGGCGCCACGTGGCTGCCCGCTCCCCCACACGCCTTGCCCACTCTTCCGGGGCAGCCGCCGATGGTCGGCTACCTCGTGCTCGTACCGGCCGACCATCAGCCGCGGCCGGCACCGGACGAGGCCGCGGGCAGCGGCCCGGTGCGGATCGACCGGGACCGGCGCACCGCCCAGGTGGACGGGCGGCCGCTGGAGCTGACCTACCTGGAGTTCGAGCTGCTGGCCCACCTGGTGGCGCACCCGCACCGGGTGCACACGCGGGACCAGTTGGTCACGACGGTGTGGGGATACGGGCATGTGGGCGACGGCCGTACCGTCGACGTCCATGTGGCGCGGCTGCGCCGCAAGCTGGGTGCCGAGCACCGCCGCACGATCCGGACCGTGCGGCGGGTCGGCTACACGTACGCGCCCTAGGGGCGGGAGCGTGCCCTGGCCTTCGACAGGGCGCCGAGCGCGATGTCGAGGGCCAGGAACGCCAGCAGGCTGAGGCCGAGCAGGGGCAGGAACCAGCCGGTCAGGGCCGTCGCGGCGGCGAGCGGCAGCAACGTGGTCACGGGGACCTTGCGCCATGCGCCGCGCGCCATCGGGCGGCCGGCGCCCAGCCCGCGTTCCTTCGTCGGCCTGCGCAGCCACCACATGCGGTAGCCCCAGACGACGAGCAGGATCAGCGCGGCCATGAGGGCGGCCAGAGCGAGCTGGTTGGGCAGGCCGAAGAGCACGCCCATGTGGCCGTCGATGCCGAAGCGGGTCAGCTTCGCGAGCAACGGGTAGTCGGCGAAGCGCAGTTCGTCGACGACGCGGCCGTCGGCGGGGTCGACGGCGGCCGAGTCGAGGTGGACCGGGAACTGTGTGTCGGTCTCCTTGACGACGTAGCCGTTGCCGCCGGCGGGCAGGGTCACGGCGATCCGGCCGTCGACGCCGCCGGCGCGGGCGGCGGCCACCGCCCTGTCGATGCCGACGTCCGTGCCGTGGTGCGCCGTTCCGTGGCCGCTGCCGTGGCCCTCGTGCCCGCCGTCGCCGCCCGCGCCCGCCTCCAGCGCGGCGGACAGGGCGGGGGTGGAGCCGCCCAGCCGGTCCTGGACGGCGCCGATGTTCTCGCCCGCGTACCGGGACCAGGTGAGGCCGGTGGCGGAGAGCAGGACCAGGCCGGTGACGGTCCACAGGCCGACGGAGCCGTGCCAGGACAGGGTCCGGCGGCGGCCTTCGGCGCCGCGCTCGGGCAGCAGCAGGTCCCGCCGGGTGCGGCGCCGGCGGCCGAGCCAGAGCAGCAGTCCGCCGAGTGCTACGACCCACAGCCAGGCGGCGGCGAGTTCGCTGTAGTGGCGGCCGGCGTCGCCGAGGTGCAGATCGCGGTGGAGTTCGTCGAGCCAGGTCCGCAGCGGGAGGGCGCCGGAGCTGCCGTACGAGGTGAGTTCGCCCCGGATCTCGGCGGTGTACGGGTCGACGAAGACGGCGAGTGACCTGTCGTCCGGCACGTCGGGGGTGCGCATCAGGACGCGGGTGGTCGCCCCGTCCTCGTACGAGGGCCACACGGCGGTGACGGTGCCCTCGGGCACGGCGCCGCGGGCCGCATCGACCTGGGTGTCGAGCGGGAGCGAGGGGCCGGTGACGGGGGCGGTGAGTTCGTGGCGGTAGACGAACTTCTCCGCCTGGAACGACAGCGAGTACAGCAGGCCGCTCACGGCGGCGACGAGGAGCAGCGGGGCGATCAGCAGCCCCGCGTAGAAATGGAGCCGGAGCACGAGCGGTCGCAGCGCGCTCCATGTGGTCGTGGCCGGGGCGGTGCCGGCGGGATTCTGTGCGGTGCCCTGGTCGGGGGCGTCAACGGACATGGCGGTCCCAGGAGTTGTGTGTCGACATGGGGAAGGCGGCCCCCAGGTCAGACAGCGGCGGCTCCGGGGGCCGTGGCACGGGGAGAGCGCGGCACGGGCGGGCCTCGGCGTACGACGGTGTGCGCGAGGAAGGCGCCGTGAAGGGGTCGGGGGCGCGGGACCGGGCGGGGTGCGGGGCGTGTGTCCGGCAGCCGTACGACGGCGAGCAGCAGCCGCAGCGGGGCGAACGCGGTGCGCGCGAGGCGGAAGAACGCGGCCTCGCCGTGGGCGAGCCACAGGGCGCATCCGGCCGCGGCGGCGAGGTGCACGGCGACCATGCCGGCGTCCGTGGCGATGTCCGGGGGCGGCTGGGGCGGCCCGTGGTGGTGTGCGGCGGCCTGTTCGCCGCCCGCGAAGATCAGGTGCAGGACGCCCTGCACGGCGAGCAGTCCCGCTCCGATGGACCGGGTGCCGCGCTCGCGGCCGGCCGCGAGCCAGCCGGCGGCGGCGGTCGCGCCGAGCGCGGCGATCAGCGCGGCGGGCGGCATGTGGTGCGCGGACAGGGACCAGTGCCCCGTCGCGGCAAGGACGACCGCCACCGCCGCGAAGAGCGCGGCCCGCAGGGCGCGCATCGGCGACCGGGCATCCGTCATCGTCGGCACATGCTGCCAGCCCTCAGCCGCCTCCGGGAGAGTGACCCCGGGTACGGGACGTTATTCCGGCAGCAGAAGTGCTGTCCCCCTGCCCGCCCGACGGGGCAGAGTCGTGATCATGAGGCTTCTGATTCTGGGCGGTACACACTTCGCGGGACGTGCGGTGACGACGGCGGCGCTCGCCCGCGGCTGGGACGTCACGGTCTTCCACCGCGGGCACAACGCGGCGCCGGACGGCGCTGCCGTACGGATCGGCGACCGCACCGCGGAGGGCGGCCTGGCGGCGCTCGCGGACGGCACCTGGGACGTCGTCGTCGACACCTGGTCCGGGGCGCCGTCGGCGGTACGGGACACGGCGGCGCTGCTCGCCGGGCGGGCCGAGCGGTACGTCTACGTCTCCAGCTGCTCGGTGTACGTCTGGCCCCCGGCCGCCGGGTACGACGAGAGCACGGCCACGGTGGCCAGTTCGCCCGACGCGGGGGACGTGCCCTACGCCGAGGCCAAGCGGGGCGGTGAGCTGGCGGTGTCGGCCGCCTTCGGGGACAGCCGCTCGCTGCTGGTGCGCTCGGGGCTGATCCTCGGCCCGTGGGAGAACATCGGCCGGCTGCCGTGGTGGCTGGGCCGGATCGCGCGCGGCGGCGACGTGCTCGCGCCGGGCCCGCGGGAGACGCCGCTGCAGTACGTCGACGTCCGCGACCTCGCCGAGTGGACGCTCGACGCGGCCCTCGACGGGCGCGGCGGGCCGTACAACCTGGTGAGCCGGCCCGGCCACACGACGATGGGCGAACTCCTCGACACCTGCGTCGCGGTGACGGGTTCGCGCGCGCGGCTGCGGTGGACGCCGGCGGAGACGGTGCTCGCGGCGGGCGTGGAGCCGTGGACGGACCTGCCGATCTGGGTCCCGCCGACGCAGGAGGGGCACGCCGCGCTGCACGGCGTGGGCGTGGAGCGTGCCATGGCGGCGGGCCTGCGGTGCCGCCGGGTCGCGGACACGGTCCGCGACACGTGGGAGTGGCTCACGTCGCTGGGCGGTGCGGCGCCGCACCGGTCCGACCGGGCGCGGGTGGGGCTGGCGCGGGAGGTGGAGGAGCGGCTGCTGCGGGAGTTGTGAACGCCGACGGTGTAGCCGGCTACACCCCGCGTCCGGTGTCCCGCACCAGTGCGGCGGCCGGGCGGCGCCCCCGACACTGGTGATCGACACCGGACGACGAGGGGGACCCTACGACGCGGTGGACTCGTCGGCGGCCGAACTGCGCCGTATCGAACGGGATCTGCACGACGGGGCGCGGGCCCGGCTGGTCGCGGTGGGGATGAGCCTGGGCACCGTCGAGGCGCTGATCGAGAAGGACCCGGCCCAGGCGAAGGAGCTGATCTCGAAGGCCCGTGAGTCGTCGGCGGAGGCGCTGACGGAGCTGCGTGACCTGGTGCGCGGCATCCATCCGCCGGTGCTGGCCGAACGTGGCCTCGGTGACGCGGTGAAGGCGCTGGCGCTGCGGCTGCCGGTACCGGCCGAGGTGGAGGTGGATCTGCCGGGCCGTGCGGACGCGCCGGTCGAGTCGGCCGCGTACTTCGCGGTGAGCGAGTCGCTGACCAACGCGGTGAAGCACTCGGGCGCCGACCGCGTCTGGGTGGACATCACGTACACCGGGGGCGCGCTGCGCGTCTCGGTGACCGACAACGGCAGGGGCGGGGCGGTGATCGGGGCGGGCTCCGGCCTGAGCGGCGTCGAACGGCGGCTCGGTACATTCGACGGAGTCCTGGCCGTCAGCAGTCCCGCGGGCGGTCCCACCATGGTCACCATGGGGATCCCTTGCGAGTTGTTCTAGCCGAAGACCTGTTCCTGCTGCGGGACGGGCTGGTCCGGATGCTCGAGGCGTTCGGCTTCGAGATCCTGGCCGCCGTGGAGAGCGGGCCCGAACTGGCCAAGGCGCTCGCCGAGTTGGAGCCGGACGTCGCCGTCGTCGACGTCCGGCTCCCGCCGTCCCACACGGACGAGGGCCTGCAGTGCGCGCTGGCGGCGCGGCGGGCGAGACCGGGACTGCCGGTGCTGGTGCTGTCGCAGCACGTGGAGCAGTTGTACGCGCGGGAGCTGCTGGCGGACGGGAACGGCGGCGTGGGCTATCTGCTGAAGGACCGGGTCTTCGACGCGGAGCAGTTCATCGACGCGGTGCGCCGGGTCGCGGCCGGTGGCACGGCGATGGATCCGCAGGTGATCTCGCAGCTGCTGTCACGGCGTTCGCTCGACAAGCCGATGGGCGGCCTGACGCCGCGTGAGCGGGACGTCATGGAGCTGATGGCGCAGGGCCGTTCGAACGTGGCGATCGCGGAGCGGCTGGTGGTCACCGAACGGGCGGTGTCCAGGCACACGTCGAACATCTTCGCAAAGCTGAACCTGCCGGTGTCCGACGACGACAACCGCCGGGTACTCGCCGTACTCGCTTATCTCGATCACGGCCGGACGCTGCAGAACTGAGCGGCGAGATACCCCATTTCTCCGTAGTCCAAACGGTTTTGGCCTCGGCCACTTCTACAACTTCCGCACACCGCTGAACGCCCCACCGACGGTTCCCGTATGGAACGACGCGCTACTTCCCTCCCCCGGGATTGGAGTTCCATGGGACGCAAATCGAGAAAACGCTCAACTCTGGCCAACCGGGCGATCGCTGCTTCGGCTGCCCTCCTGCTGGGCGGGGGCGGGCTGATCGCGGCCAATTTCTACGCGTCAGCCCACGAAAGCTGGGGCGGCGACCGGGACGGGCCGAGAACCCAGAGTGCGGGCCAGTCGGTCTCGACCATCGACTGTCCGGAGGTCGTCAATTCCATCAAGGAGATCCCCGACGACCAGCGGATCGCCGTCGACCGCGAACTGGCCACCCTGGACAACCAGATCACCACGTACTATCAGCGGTTCGCCGACAACAAGGAGCGGGTGCAGAGCGACCGCACCTTCGCCCAGAACCAGATTCTGTCGCCGCTGAAGAACGAACGGCTGGTGACTATCCAGCGGATCGTCGCCCTGATCGACCGCTCGGCCGAACGCCCGCAGGGCCTGGAGGCGACGGCGCCGTGCACGCTGCGCGGCGACGACAACGACCAGAACAACGACGGGGACCAGAACGACGGCCAGAACGACGGTCAGAACAACGACGGCGGCCAGGACCAGGACGGCGGTGACCAGAACAACGACAACAACGACAATGACAACGGCGACAACAACGGGGACGGCGACGGCGACAACAACGACGGCGGGAACAACGAGGACAACGGCGGGCAGGCCGGCAACGGCCCCGAGGCCGGCGACTTCGTGGAGATCGAGTCCGTCGAGCCGAACGTGCAGGAACCGCGCCAGCGCCGGGGAGCCTCACGGGGCACCTTCGTCACCGACTGCGGCGTGAACGAGAACGGCAAGTTCAATTCCGACAACGTCATTGCCGCCCCCGGCGTCAGCAACGGCGCGCACCACATGCACGACTACGTCGGCAATCAGGCCAATGACGCCTTCGCCAGCGACGACGATTTCGCGAACGGAGACACCACGTGCGACAACCAGGGTGACAAGTCGACGTACTACTGGCCCGTGCTGCGGGTGCAGAACGGCCAGAACGAGTTCGACGCCGATCAGGACGGCGGCGGCAACGACCAGAACGTCGGCGAGATCCAGCAGCCGTCGGAGGTCACGCTGACGTTCGAGGGCAATCCGCGGAGCAAGGTCACCGCGATGCCGAAATTCCTGCGCATCATCACCGGTGACGCCAAGTCCTTCACCAACGGTGACGCGAACGCCAACGCCTCCTGGAGCTGCACCGGATTCGAGGACCGGCAGCTGAAGGACAAGTATCCGATCTGCCCCCAGGGCAGCCAGGTCGTGCGGAGCTTCAAGTTCCAGAGCTGCTGGGACGGGGAGAACACCGACAGCGCGAACCACCGCACGCATGTGGCCTTCGCGGAGGACGACGGCAGCTGCCCGGACGGCTTCCAGGCCATCCCGCAGCTCGTGCAGCGGATCGTCTACGACGTGCCGCCGCCGGTCTTCGAGGGGAACAACGTCTCGGCCTTCGCGGTCGACTCGTTCCCCGAGCAGCTGCACAAGCCGATCACCGACCACGGTGACTTCATCAACGTCTTCGACGAGGACCTGATGAACGAGATGGTGGACTGCATCAACGACGGCCGTCGTTGCCAGTGATCCACTGAACCTCAAGAGGCCGGGCCGGCCTGGGAGTTCCCCAGGGCGGCCCGGCCTCCTGCCGTCTGCGGACGGTCGGTGCGGACTGTACGGCTGTACGGCCATCGGCCTTTCCCGGGCCGGTCCGGGAGTACCCGGACCGGCCCGGTGGTGATCGGCGCGTCAGGTCAGCTGCCGCTGTGCGAGCCGTGCTCCTCGTGGCCCTCCTCGTGGCCGCCGTCCTCGCCGCCGCCGTCGCCGCCCGAGCCGTGCTGCGCCCCGGTCTCCACCTCGCCGCCGAGCCGGCCGCGAAGGGCCTCGACGACCTTCTCGTCACCGACCGCGACCCATCTGCGCCCGACCAGATACGTGCCGCCGTAGTCGTTGGCCTCGTTGATCCACTCGCGCTGGCCGCGGTCGGTGCTGAAGGTCGCGAGGATGTATTTGCCGTCGGCCGTCCGGCAGTTGGCCTGGCGCAGTTCGTCGGCGTCCGTCTGGATGTTGGGCTCGCAGTCGGCCTGGCGTGCGAGTTCCTCGAGGCTGCCGGTCGCCGTTCTCGGCTCCGGCGCTCCGTCCTTGCCGTCGTCGGCGTCGCCGCCGGCTCCGCAGGCCGCCGTCAGGACCAGGACGGCGACCGCCAGTCCCGCCCGGGTCACCGCCCGCCTGTTTCCGGGGCGCTCGCCCGCGCCCGTACCCGTATCCGTACTCGCATTCGTACTCGTCCGCATCGGGCCATGGTGCCCGCCCCGCCCCTCTCCGCGCGGCCGAACCACGGGTAACGCGCGGGGCGCACAGGACGGTTCGCGGTGCCCGGCGGTGTCGCGGCCGCCGCTCGCGGGCCGGTGGGCCTAGGGTCCGCTCATGAACGCGATCCCCTCCACCACCGTCGCGAACCTTCGCGATCTCGGCGGCACGCCCCTCGCCGGTGGCCGGTCGGTGCGCAGCGGTCTGCTGTTCCGTTCCGGCCAGCTGGACCGGATGGACGCCGCGTCCGATCCGGCCGTCGCCGCCCTGGGCCTCCGTACCGTCGTGGACTTCCGCACCCGGGCGGAGCGCGAGGCCCGCCCCGACCGGCTCCCCGAAGGCGGGCGACTGCTGCTCGCGGACGTGCTGGCCGACCAGGTCGACTCCGGCCGGATGCCGGCGGCGGCCCGGCTGCGCAGGCTGCTGGCCGATCCGGCCGTCGCGGAGCGGGAACTCGGCGGCGGCCGGGGCGGCGAGATGTTCGCCGACATCTACCGGGCCTTTGTGACGACGGACTCGGCGCGCTCCTCGTACCGGGCGTTCCTGAACGAGGTCGCGGACCCCGACGCCGGTCCGCTGCTGTTCCACTGCACGGCGGGGAAGGACCGAACGGGCTGGGCGGCGACCGTCGTGCTGACCCTGCTCGGTGCGACACAGGAGACCGTCGAGACCGAGTACCTGTCGGTCAACGCGGCGGTGCGCGAGGCGTTCGCACCGCTGGTCGAGGGGTTCACCCTGCAGGGCGGCCAGCCGGAGACGGCGCTGTCCATCATCGGTGTGGTGCCCGAGTACCTGGCCGCCGCCCTGGACGAGGTCGACGCCCGCTACGGCTCCATGGAGAAGTACGTCCGCGAGGGCCTCGGCGTCACGTCGGCGGCGCTGGAGCGCATCCGCGAGCGGCTGATCGTGGAGAGCTGAACGGGGGCTTCCGGCGCGCCGGGTGACCATAGGACGATTCGCTCGTTCTGCTGAACGTGCGCCCACACGACGTCGTCTCCTCCCAGGACCCCATTCCGAGCCCCTCCACGCCCGGCCCGTCGCCGCTGAACACGTCCACGGCCGAGGACGCGGCCGGAGACGCGGGCAGGGGCGCGGGCAGGAAGGGTGCGGGCGTCGGACTGGGGCAGGCGGAGGCGGCGCTCGTCGAGCACTACCCACGCCTGGTGCGGATCGCCTACCTGGTGCTGCCCGCCTCCCTCGGCCAGGGCCGCCGCGTCCTGACCGCCCACGCCCTGGTGCAGCGTTCCCTCCCCCGCGGCGAGCCCGCGTCCGGTGCGCCCACCCCGGCCGTGCCCCGCGCCCGCCGCCCGGAGGAGGCCCGCGACCCCGGCTACGCGTATGTACGGGACCGGGTGGTGCGCCAGGCGCTGGAGGCGTCACTGCCGCTGCGCCGCTGGGCACGGCCCCGGCGGGCGCAGCTCCCGCCGCTGCTGCCGCACGTGTGGGGCGTGCGGGTCTTCCCGCGGTCCGGCGGCGCCGGTGAACTCGCCCTGGACCAGCGGCTGTCGACGCTGTCCGGTCCGGCCAGGGCCGCGTATGTGCTGCGCGGTCTGGAGAGGCTGTCCGACCGCGAGGTGTGCGAGGCGCTGGAGCGGGCCGGTACGCCGGACCCCGAAGGAGCGCTGGCGGAGGCCGGCGGCGTACAGGGCGGGCAGGGCGGCGCGGAGTTGCTCGGCTCCTCCGAGTTCGACGCGTGCTCGCTCCAGGTGCGGCCCACCGATCTGCTGCGCCGTCGCCGGCACGGCAGGGCGGCCGTGGTCGCGGCGGCGGCGCTCGCGGTGTGCGGGACGCTGCTCCTGCTGCCGGGCGGCGTGCAGGCCGACGCCTGGGACGGGCCGTATCCCCGTAACGCCGCGGCTCGGGCGGCGCTCGACCCTGGGAGGCTGGTCCGGGTCCCGGCGACGGCGTGGCGGGAGTCGGTCCGCAGGGACTTCTCGGTGTGGCCGGCCCGGGGGCCCCTCACCGGGGACCGGCCGCTGCTGCGGCGGGCGCTGGCCGCCTGGGCGGACCCGGGCGACGGGGTACGGGTCAGCGCGACGCCCGGGACGTCGTCCGGTCCCCCGGCGGGGCCGCCGCAACTGCTGTTCGCGGGCGACGTGGGCCGGGCGCGGGTGGTCATGCTGTACGACGGGCTGCGGGTCGTGCGTTACGCGGAGCCGGCCGTGCCGCGGGGCACGCCGGCCGACGTGGCCCTCGACTTCACGCGCACGGACGCCGCGGACGCCACCGCGTCCGGCGCACTCGTGGCCGGGCGCTCGCAGGCGTACGTCCGCTATCTGACGGCCCCCTGGGTGCGTGACGTCTCGGTGCGGGACCTGCTGGACCCGTCCGGTGAGCCGCGCCCGCTGCGCCGGGACGCGAGTGGCCTCACCGAGCGGCTGGAGAGCCCGGCGCAGGGACACGGGTGCCGGTCGTGGCAGGCGATTGAGCTGGCCGACGGCAGCACGACGGCGCTGATGACGGACCTCGGCGAGCTGACGCCCGCGCATCTGACCTACGGCCCGCCCGACGCGCCCGCCGAGGTCGAGGGCGCCGCGGCCCGCGCCTCCTGGGCACGTACGGCCTGTCTGCTGCCGGGGGTGCGGGCGCACGGCGTGCGCAGCGTCAACTCGTGGCGCTACGCCCGGCAGCGGCTGCCGGAGGCGAACGGCACGGCCTCCTGGGTCTGCACCCGCGCGGAGACCTGGCGGGGTACGGGCAGCAGGGTCCTGGCCCAGTTCCAGCCGCCCGCCGCGCCTGCCGGCACGCCGGGCACGGTGGTGGCGCGGGCGGAGGACTCCCCGTCGTGCGGGGTGCGCGAGCCGAGGGTGCTGGCGGGTGTGCTGTGGCAGTCGCGGGCGGGCCAGTGGTACGTGCTGGCGGCAGGCAGCCGGCAACTCGAATCGGTCAGCGTCCTCGGCGACGGGGTGGAGGGCGGGGCGGCGGGCAGCACGGTGGCGGTCCGTGCCCGCGAGGGCGTACGACCCGAGCTGAACGGCCGCCTGGCCGACGGTACTTCGGTCGGCTCCCTGCGCTGAGCCGGCCGCGTCGCCGTGGCGGCTGTGCACCCGCAGCTGTGCGGCAGCCCGGTCCTGGGCCGCCGCACAGCGGCCGCTGCCTTCGTGTCTCGCACGGAGCACGGTGGGTAGGGTGTCGGCATGACGACCGGGGTACGGCGCAGGATGGGCGTCGAGGAGCGCAGACAGCAGCTGATCGGTGTGGCGCTGGAGCTGTTCAGCCATCGCTCCCCCGACGAGGTCTCGATCGACGAGATCGCGGCCGCCGCGGGCATCTCGCGCCCGTTGGTCTACCACTACTTCCCCGGCAAACAGAGCCTGTACGAGGCGGCGTTGCGGCGGGCCGCCGACGAACTCGCCGCCCGTTTCCGCGAACCGCGCGAGGGCCCGCTCGGCGCGCGGCTGCTGCGGGTGATGGGGCGGTTCTTCGACTTCGTCGACGAACACGGCCCCGGTTTCTCCGCGTTGATGCGGGGCGGCCCCGCGGTCGGCTCCTCCACGACCACCGCGATGATCGACGGCGTGCGGCAGGCGGCGTACGACCAGATCCTGGCCCACCTGGGCGTCGACGACCCGTCGCCGCGACTCGCCCTGGTCGTGCGCTCCTGGGTGTCACTCGCCGAGTCGACGGCCCTGCTCTGGCTCGACGGACGCCGGATCCCGCGCGCGGAGCTGGAGTTGCAGCTCGTGCACGACTTCGCGGCACTCGCGGCGGTGAGCGCCGCCTACGACGAGGAGATGGCCGCCCTGCTCGTCCGCATCCTCGGGGACGAGCCGATGGACGGCCCGTTCGGCGACCTCGTGGGCCGGCTCGTGCATCTGGCGCCGGCGATCGCGAAGGTGCCCGCTCAGCGCCTCCGGTAGGACGTTTCGAGGTCCCGCACCTCGGCCGACAGGATCGGCATCGGCCCGCCTGCGGCCTCCAGCCGGCCGGCCAGCAGGTCGAGCACCGCCTCCGACAGCTCGGCCTTGAGCTCGGGGGACCGGCCGGGAAGCAGCGCGATCGCGATGTGCACGACGGCGTCCTCCGCACCGCCCGCGCCGAGCACCGTGTCCTCGATCCGGCGGAACCGGGTCCTGCACGCGTCCAGTTTGGTGTCGACCGTCCGCACGACCAGTTCGTGCAGTTCGCGGGCGAAGCCCTGCCGGTCGAAGGTGGGGTCCACGGGCTGCGAGTAGTCGACGGTGATCTGCGGCATGGGAAGTCTCCGGTCGTCGGTCGTTTCGTTGATCTCGGTCGCTTCGTTGATCGTCGGCCGCCCGGCGGCGCCCGCGCCATCATTGCCCCATGATCCCCGACTTCGCCTTCCGTGCCGCCGCCGCGTCCGACGCGGATGTGCACGACCTCGTCTCCCTCTACGACGGCGCCGCCCGCTGGATGCTGTGCCACGGCATCGACCAGTGGCGGCCCGGCGACAAGGACGCCGCCCACTTCCGGCGCCGGATCGCCGAGGGCGAGGTGTGGCTGCTGCGGCACGGCGGCCGGACGGCCGGGGCGTACGAGATGTGGTGGGACGACCTGCCGGCCTGGGGCGCACAGCCGCCGGTCGCCGGCTATGTGCACCGGCTGATGACCGCTCGCGGCGCGGACACGCCGCCCGGCGCCGGCCGGTCGCTGCTCGCCCACGCCGAGGGCCGTATCACCGCCGCCGGACGGCAACTGGCCCGGCTGGACTGCCTGAGCAGCAACCCCCGGCTGCGCGCCTACTACGAGGCCGCCGGATACCGGGTGGTGGGCGAGGAACCCGCCAAGTCCGCGGCGGACGGCAGCAGTTACGGCGTACTGCTGCTGGAGAAGCGCCTCTGGCGGGCGGTTCCGGCGTCAACTCCCGCCGCTGCCACGCCCGGTGGGCAGTCACGAGTGTGACGGGTACAGTCCGGTGCGTGACCGCACCCGCACGCCTGGCCGACATCGCGACCCAGGCGGGGGTCAGCGAAGCGACGGTGAGCCGGGTCCTCAACGGAAAGCCAGGCGTCGCCGCGACCACCCGCCAGTCGGTGCTCGCCGCCCTCGACGTCCTCGGTTACGAGCGGCCCGTCCGGTTGCGCCGGCGCAGCGCGGGCCTGGTGGGACTGATCACGCCGGGGCTCGACAACCCGATCTTCCCGGCCCTCGCGCAGGTCGTCGGCCAGGCGCTGACCCGGCAGGGCTACACCCCGGTACTCGCCACCCAGACCCCCGGCGGGTCGACGGAGGACGAGCTGACCGGGATGCTGGTGGACCGCGGCGTCGGCGGGATCATCTTCGTCTCCGGACTGCACGCCGACACCACGGCCGACATGGACCGCTACGACCGGCTCCGCGCCAAGGGCGTTCCCTTCGTCCTCGTCGACGGATACGCGCCCGGCGTGCGCGCACCGTTCATCTCGGCGGACGACCGCGGCGCGATGCGGCTCGCGGTCACCCACCTCGTCTCGCTCGGGCACACCCGGATCGGCCTCGCGCTCGGCCCGCGCCGGTTCGTGCCCGTGGTGCGCAAGATCGAGGGTTTCCGGCTCGCCGTGCAGGAACAGCTCGGCCTCACGCCGGAGGCGAGCGGCGAGCTGGTCCAGCACTCCCTCTACACCCTCGAAGGCGGCCAGGCGGCGGCCTCGGCCCTGCTGGACCGCGGGTGCACGGCCGTCGTCTGCGCCAGCGACATGATGGCGCTCGGGGCGATACGGGCGGCCCGCCGACGGGGCCTCGACGTGCCGGACGACATCTCCGTCGTGGGATTCGACGACTCGCCCCTGATCGCGTTCACCGACCCGCCGCTGACCACCGTCCGCAAACCGGTGCAGGCGATGGGGCAGGCGTCGGTGCGCGCGCTCCTGGAGGAGACGGGCGACAGCCACTCGGCGGCCGCGGCTCCGGAGCGGCGCCGGGCTCCCGTGCACGGCGAATTCGTCTTCATGCCGGAGCTGGTGGTACGCGGTTCAACCGCTTCCGCACGGGGACGGGACGCCGGACGGGACGGTGGGGGCCGCCCGTAGTCCGTAAGAGGGAGAGTGTGCGGGACGAACCCGTCGGAGGGATGATCGTAGGGTGCCGTTCATCTGGCAAACTCCTCTCTCATGGGTGAAGCGACCGTGAAGACTCTCGAAGGACGGACGGCGACCCCGTCATCCACGATGGAGGACGAGGCCGCTGCTTCACCTGCCCGTTCGCGGCCCCGGCCGCGGGGGCCGCGGACGACCGCCCGCCCCAGCATCTGGTTCGAAGTGATGCTGATCGCGGTGAGTTACTGGACGTACTCGCTCATCCGCAACGCCGTGCCCGAGCAGAAGAGCCAGGCGCTCCGCAACGCCGACTGGATCTGGCAGGCGGAGCAGACCATGGGCATAGCGGTGGAGGAATCCGTCAACCGCGCCGTCAACTCGGTGACATGGCTCATCGTGTCGATGAATTACTACTACGCCACCCTGCACTTCATCGTCACCATCGGTGTGCTGGTCTGGCTCTACCGTACGCATCCGGGCCGTTACGCTGCCGCCCGGCTCGTCCTTTTCGCCACGACCGGTGTGGCTCTGGTCGGTTACTACCTGTACCCGCTCGCACCGCCCCGGTTGATGAACGGCCAGAATTTCATCGACACCGTCCTGGTCCACGACACCTGGGGCTCGATGGCCTCCGGCGACCTGAAGAACATGTCGAACCAGTACGCGGCGATGCCGTCCATGCACATCGGCTGGTCGGTGTGGTGCGGTGTGATCATCTTCGCCGTGGCGGCGGCGCCGTGGGCCAAGATCCTCGGCCTGCTGTACCCGACCCTGACCCTGGTCGTCATCGTCGCCACCGCCAACCATTTCTGGCTGGACGCGGTGGGGGGCGTCATCTGCCTGGCGTTCGGCTTCGGCGTCTCGTACGTGTGGTACCGGGCGCTGCCGCATCAGCTCCCCCAGCTCGTCGTCGCCCTCCCCCGTGACCCGTCATCGGGCCTCCGCCGCTTCCTCCCGACGGCCCGCGGCTGACTCCTGCCTGAACGGGGCTCCGCCCCGTTGCCCCCGCGCCTCAATCGCCGGCGGGGCTTGGTCGGCCGGTCTTGTCGGGGCGCTGCCCCGAGCCCCGCGCCTCAATCGCCGGCGGGGCTGAAGTTGCCCAAGCCGGCGGGACCGGGAGTGCGACGGCCTCCTCAGGGCTCCGCCCCGAACCCGGCGCCTCAAACTCCCCCTACGGCCTGGCGGCCGTGGGAGGTGCCCCCAGCGAGGCTGAATGTGCCCGGCAACTCAAGCCTGGTCGGCGGGACGCCCCCAGCGGGGCTGGCTGACCCGGGCAAACTCAAGCCCGGCCGGCGTTTGAGGCCACCGCGCGGTACCGGGCCCGGGCGGAGCCCGGTGTCCGCCCCCCGCCCGCAGGCGCATCGGGGTCCGGGGCCTGCCCCGGTTACGGGAAGGCGGGGGTCCCCCCGCGGCCGCCAGGCCGCAGGGGGAGGGTAGGGGAAAAGCCCGCCGCAGGCGCCACGCGCACCCGCCGCCGCCCGCCCAAGGGCTACGCGTCGTAGAAGACCGACTCCATAACCCCCCGCGCCCTCCGCGTCACCCTCCGGTAGTCGTCCAGCATGTCCCCCACGTGCCCCGGCCCGTACCCCAGGTAGCGCCCCACCGCCGCCAGTTCCCGCGCGTCCGCGGGGAACGTGTCGCCCGCCCGGCCGCGGACCAGCATCACGCCGTTGCGGACGCGGGTCGCGAGGACCCAGGCCTCGTCGAGGGTGCGGGCGTCGTCCTCGGTGAGGAGGTCCGCCGCGCGCGCCGCGGCCAGCGCCTCGCGGGTGCGGGTGGTCCGCAGCGCCGGCTCGGCCGCGCCGTGCCGCATCTGCAGCAGTTGGACGGTCCACTCGACGTCGCTCAGGCCGCCCCGCCCGAGCTTGGTGTGCAGCGTCGGGTCGGCGCCCCTCGGCATCCGTTCGGACTCCATGCGCGCCTTGAGCCGGCGGATGTCGCGCACCGCGTCGTCGCCGAGCCCCTGCCGCGGGTAGCGCAGCGGGTCGGCCAGCTCGACGAACGCCGCGCCGAGCTCGGCGTCGCCCGCCATCGGCCGGGCCCGCAGCAGCGCCTGGCTCTCCCAGGTGAGGGACCACCGGCGGTAGTACGCCTCGTACGAGGCGAGCGTGCGCACCAGCGGCCCGTTGCGTCCCTCGGGCCGCAGGTCGGCGTCGATGAGGAGCGGCGGGTCGGCGGTCGGCAGCTGGAGCAGCCGGCGCATCTCGGCGACGACGCTGTTCGCGGCCCGTGCCGCTTCCTGTTCGTCGACGCCCTCGCGGGGTTCGTGGACGAAGAGGACGTCCGCGTCGGAGCCGTAGCCCAGCTCGTACCCGCCGAAGCGGCCGACGCCGATGACGGCGAAGCGGGTCGGCAGGGTGTCGCCCCACTGTTCGCGTACGGCGGCGCGCAAGGCGCCCGAGATGGTGGCGGCGGTCAGTTCGGTGACGGCGTCGCCGACGCGGTCGACCAGCGCGCCGGGGTCGCCCTCCGCCGGGTTCTCCTCGGTGCCGTAGGAGCCGATGAGGTCGGCGGCGGCGGTACGGAACAGTTCCCGGCGCCGTACTCCGCGGGCCGCGGCGACCGCCGCCTCCGCGGTGTCGGCGCGGCCGACGGCGGCGAGGACCTCCTGCTCGAGGTGGTCGCGGCCGCGCGGCCGCAGCCCGCCGGGGTCGCCGAGGATGGCGACGGCCTCGGGCGCGCGCAGCAGCAGGTCGGGCGCGAGCCGCCCGGCGGACAGCACCCGCGCCAGGTTCTCCGCCGCGGCGCCCTCGTCGCGCAGCAGCCGCAGGTACCAGGGCGTCTTGCCGAGCGCGTCGGAGACCTTGCGGAAGCCGAGGAGGCCCGCGTCGGGGTCGGCCGAGTCGGCGAACCAGCCGAGCAGGACGGGCAGCAGGGTGCGCTGGATGGCGGCCTTGCGGCTGACCCCGGAGGCGAGCGCCTCGAGGTGGCGCAGCGCGCCTGCGGGGTCGGCGTATCCGAGGGCCTCGAGGCGCTGGCCGGCGGCCTTGGGGCTGAGCCGGGTCTCGCCGGTGGCGAGCTGGGCAACGGCGTCGAGCAGCGGCCGGTAGAAAATCTTCTCGTGCAGCCGGCGGACGACGGAGGCGTGCCGCTTCCACTCGCGGCTCAGCGTGGTGACGGGGTCGGTGCGCAGTCCGAGCGAGCGCGCCAGCCGGCGCAGGTCGGCCTCGTCCTCGGGCACGAGGTGGGTGCGGCGCAGCTTGTAGAGCTGGATGCGGTGCTCCATGGCCCGCAGGAAGCGGTACGCCTCGTCGAGTTGCGCGGCATCGGCCCGGCCGACGTACCCGCCGGCGGCGAGCGCCTGGAGTGCTTCCAGGGTGGTGCCGCTGTGCAGGCTGGCGTCGCTGCGGCCATGGACGAGTTGCAGGAGCTGTACGGCGAATTCGACGTCGCGCAGGCCGCCGGGGCCGAGCTTGAGTTCGCGTTCGATCTCGGCGGCGGGGATGTTGTCGACGACGCGGCGGCGCATCTTCTGCACGTCGGCGACGAAGTTCTCGCGTTCCGCCGCCTGCCAGACCAGCGGCGCGACGGCCTCCGCGTACGCCTGGCCGAGCGCGGCGTCGCCGGCGACGGGCCGGGCCTTGAGGAGCGCCTGGAACTCCCAGGTCTTGGCCCAGCGCTGGTAGTAGGCGAGATGGCTGGAGAGCGTGCGCACCAGGGGCCCGTTGCGTCCCTCGGGCCGCAGATTGGCATCGACGGGCCAGATGGTGCCCTCGACGGTGGTCTCCGAGCAGATGCGCATCAGATGGGAGGCGAGCCGGGTCGCGGCCTGCAGAGCCTTGGCCTCCTCGGTGCCGTTCACGGGCTCGGCGACGAAGATGACGTCGACGTCGGAGACGTAGTTGAGCTCGTGGCCGCCGCATTTGCCCATGGCGACGACGGCCAGCCGGCAGATCGCGGCGTCGTCGGGGGCGGCGGCCCCGGCGATGGCGAGGGCGGCCCGCAGGGTGGCGGTGGCGAGGTCGGCCAGTTCGGCGGCGGCCTGGGCCACGTCGGTGGTGCCGCACACGTCGCGGGCGGCGATGGCCAGCAGGCAGCGGCGGTAGGAGACGCGCAGCGAGACGGCGTCGGTGGCGTCGGCCAGCCCGCGTTCGAAGTCGGCGACGCCCGGGTGCAGGTCGGCCGACTCGTAGGTGGCCAGGGCGTGCCAGTCGCGGGGGTGGCGGACGAGGTGGTCGCCGAGGGCCTCGGACGCGCCGAGGACGCCGAGCAGCCGGTCGCGCAGCGGCTTCGCGGTGATCAGGTTGTCCAGGAACCGACGCCTCTCGCCCGCCTCGTGTGCTTCGACGAGGCGGACCAGAGAGCGCAGCGCGAGGTCGGGGTCGGCGGTGGCGCCGAGGGCGTCGAGGAGGACCGGGTCGTCGCGCACCGCCGCCATGTCGGGCAGGTCGAGGAGCCGTGACGCGTCGGAGGGGTCGGTGAAGCCGTGCTTCAGCAACCGGGTGAACGTACTGCTCCTGCGCCCCGGAACCGTCATCCCGGCCTCCCGTCGTCCTGCCGTGCCCGCCATGTCGCCGTGTGTGCGCCGTCCGCCGCGTGCGCCCGAGCGTAGCCGCAGGCCAGGGCGGGCTGCCCGGCGGGCGCGTAGGGACCGATGAGTACGCGGACGTGATGCGGTCCACACATATGTCGACCGTGCCGACCACAGATGGAAAGGACCAGCGCCATGCCCCCGACCGCCCATCCCCTGTCCGAGCTCGATCCCCGCTTCAGCGATCCGGGGGCGTCGGCGGCCCACTGGTCGGACGCGGTCGCTCAGCTCCGCGACGCCGAGGTGTTCTGGCTGACGACCGTACGGCCGGACGGCCGCCCGCACGTCACGCCGCTGATCGCCGTCTGGCACGACGACGCCCTGCACTTCTGCACCGGCCCCGGGGAACGCAAGGCCAAGAACCTCCGGGAGAACCAGGAGGTCGTCCTCACCACCGGCGTCCCGTCGCTGGGCGAGGGCCACGACCTGGTCGTGGAGGGAGAGGCGGTGCGCGTGACCGACGAGGCGGCGTTGCGCGCCCTGGCGGCGCTCTATGTGGAAAAGTACGGACAGGACTGGGCGTTCGAAGTCAGGGACGGCGTGTTCGCGCACGAGGCGGGCGAAGCCCTGGTCTTCCGGGTCGCGCCACGAACGGTCTTCGGCTTCGCGAAAGGCGCCTTGTTCGGACAGACCCGCTGGCGATTCACCACCGACGTGTCCCGTTGAAAGGATTCCCCCCGTGGAAATGACCCTCGAAGTCGTCCCCGTCCCGGTCGCCGATCTGGACCGCTCGAAGACCTTCTACGCAGAGGCGTGCGGCTTCAAGGTCGACCTCGACTCCGAGGTCGCCCCCGGTATGCGGATCATCCAGCTGACCCCGCCCGGGTCGCGCTGCTCCATCGCCCTGCTGAGCGGCATGCCCCCGCATCCCGACCAGCCCACGATGTCCCCCGGCACCCTGCACGGCCTCCAGCTCTGCGTCACGGACATCGCGAAGGCGCACTCCGAGCTGATGTCGCGCGGAGTTCCGGTGACGTCGATCCAGCACGTGGGCGCGACGGGCTGGGAGGAGGGCACGGGCGAGGAGTGGAACTCGTTCATGTTCTTCAAGGACCCGGACGGCAACACCTGGTGCGTCCAGGAGGCCCCGGCCCCGCTGTCGCAGCGCTGACGGCGTCCATGGCGGCGGGCACGTGTGTCGCGTGCCCGCCGCGAGGTCGGGCGGGCGTACGCCGCCGTGGGTGTGGGTGGGGCGTCAACCGCTCCAGTACGTCGGAAGGGAACCGAGATACAGCGCCCCACCACCGAGCAGCACCACCTGCGTCGCAGCCGTCGCCCACCCGCGGCACACCAACGCGAGACCCACGGTCACCGCACACGCCCACGTCGTGAACTCGACCACCCCCGCCTGATAGGTCGCCCCCTCGGGGTGCATCGGCCCTGGATAGCCCATCCAGTCCGCGGTGAAGATGCCATCCATCCCGAGCGCCAGCTGCCCGCCGACCAACAACAGATCCAACAGCGCCATGACCGCTGCCGCGGCGAAGTCCGCATGGCGGTGCTCAACGGTTCGACTCAACATACGGAAGCAGACAAGTCGGCGGGCAGTACGGTTGCCCGACTCGAAGCGGCTCCCCGCATACACGCCTTCATCGCGTACGCACTCGTCAGGCAGCGACCGCCACGGAAGCCGCCGTGTTCGCCACGCACTCGGGGCAGCACCCGGGTTCGGCCGCGCGGAACGCCTGTCGCACGCGTCGCAGTTCTGCAGCGGGTCGGGCCGGGCGGTGACCGGTGCGGCGGGGAACAGGGCGGTGAAGTTGCGTACGGGGGTGCCGATTCGGGTGATTTCCTTGTTCAGGTCACTCAGGCCACAGTCCGGGCTCGTACGCGTGTTGATGCGGAGGTCACCATGGAGCAGCCGACCGACGGCTACGACGACGAGACGAGCGCCGTGCTCAAAAGCAATCGGGTTGCAGTGGTCGAAGAGCAGCTACAGCAGCAGCGAACCCGATTCCAGCTGCGTCGAGGTCGCCGCCACCCCCGTCACCGTCCATGTGCGCGACTCCAAGGACGCGGCCGTCCCCGGCCTCGCCCTCGGCCCCACCGCCTGGGCCGCGTTCGTCGCGTACGCCGCCGAGGGCTGACCGGGCGGCGGCGTTGTCAGTGCCGCCTGGTATCCCTGGACGGCATGGATACCGATCACGCGACCCCCGCCGAGATCGCCGCCCTGCGCGCGGCGTTCGGCGTGGACGACGGGGGCGAGTCCGCCCTCGGATGGGAGGCGGTGCGCGCCTTCGAGGCGGAGCACGGCGTTGTGCTGCCCGAGCCGTACCGCACGTTCGTCGCGGAGGTGACGGACGGCTCGTACCAGGGCCCGCCGGACTACGGGCTGGTGCCGCTCGCCGAGTTGCCCGACGACTGGGGCGACGGCCGGCCGGTGCGGGATCTGAGCCGGCCGTTCCCGCTGACCTCGGCGTGGCTCTGGGAGGATGACGAGGACGACGACCGGTCCGAGGAGGAGTTGGCGGAGCTCGAGGACGCCGTCTTCGACCACGGATCCGTCGTACTGGGCACCGACGGCTGCGGCATGTACTGGCATCTGATCGTCACCGGCCCCCACCGCGGCCATATATGGAACATCTCCGGCGAGGGCGCGGCGCCCTTCGGCGCGGAGTTCGGCCACACCACGGCGGAGTCCGGTTTCGCCGGCTGGGTCGCGCACTGGGCGGCCGCCAAGGACTGGTTCGATGCCGCATGACGACACGACGTGAAGAGGCAGCGTTCCTGCGCGACACCCGCGACTCGTACGACGCGATCGCCGTCGACTACGCGGAGACGTTCAAGACCGAGCCGGAGGCCAAGCCGCTGACCCTGGCCGTGCTCACCGCCTTCGCGCAGAGCGTGGTGCGGGACGGCGGCGGGCCCGTCGCGGAGTTCGGGTCCGGGCCGGGGCGGGTGACGGCGTATCTCGACGGGCTCGGGGTGGACGTCAGGGGGGTCGACCTGTCGCCCGCGATGGTGTCGCTGGCACGGCGGACGTTTCCGGATCTGCGGTTCGACGAAGGGTCGATGACGGAGCTCGGCGGCTTCGCGGACGGCTCGCTGCGCGGAATCGTCGCGTGGTACTCGCTGATCCACATACCGCCCGCCGAGGTTCCCGGAGTGCTCGCGGAGTTCCACCGCGTCCTGGCGCCCGGCGGGTACCTGGCGCTGGCCTTCCAGGTCGGTGAGGAGGTGACGCGGTACACCGAGGGGTTCGGGCACGCCGTGGCGCTCGACTTCCACCGGATGCGGCCGGATCGGGTGACCGAGCAGCTGCGGGAGGCCGGTTTCGAGCCGAGGGCGACCATGGTGCGGGAGGCGGAGCCGGACGAGAAGACGCCGCAGGCCAGTCTGTTGGCCCGCAAGCCGGTGCAGGCGTAGACGCACGGCGCCCGGGCCGGAGGGCGGCGCCCCCGGTCCGGGCCGGGCCGTTCACACGGGTGAGGTCACTGCTGCGGCGGCTCGTCGCGGCGTTCCGTCCCGCCCGTGCCGCCACCTCCGAACTGGTCCCTCATCTTGTCCTGGCCCGTGTCCACGCGGCGGCTGTGCTTGCCCTGGGTCCTGCCGTCCACGTAGTCGCCGGCCTTCTCGATGCCCTGGTTCGTCTGGTCAGGGTGGCCTTTGAGCATGCTCTTGAGCTTGTCCATCATGGACATGGGGTTTTCCTCCTCGACGCAGGGTCCCCCGTCACTCCAGGGTCACCGCCCCGGGCGCGTTTCGCATCCGCACAGCCTGCCGTGGCGGACAGTTCCTGACCTGGATGAGCCTGTGGGCGGGTCGCGGGCCCTACTGGCGGCTCAGGGACCGGGTGACCCCCGCCGCGATTGTGGTGGCCAGAACCCAGCCGCCGATGATCAGCAGATACGCCAGCCACTGGTACGCCCCCTGGGGCGCGTACGCCGTCTCCTGGCCGAAGCCGATGATCGGCAGGAGCAGATCGAGGGTGTAGAAGGCGGGATTGAAGTCGGGGGCCTCGTCGGGCTTCAGCGCGGGCGGATACTTCAGGGCGAAGGCGACGGTCCCGGTGAGCAGCAGCGCCGCCAGCCATCCGGCGGCGCGCAGCGGGCGGAAGCCGTAGCCGACGGTCACGTCCTGGAGGGTGCCCCAGACCCTGCCCTGCCACGGGAGTGTGCGGCGATGGCGGCGGAGCTTGGCGAACTGGACGGTGCGGGCGGCGGCCTCGTCGCCGACCGTGCGGTAGGCGGTGGCCAGCTGTTCGTAGGTGAACGGCAGATAGTCCGTCTGTCCGTGTTCCAGCAGTGGCAGCCGCTGCTCGGCCGGCAGGTGGGGAGTGAGCCTGCGGTAGCTGAGGCCGTCGATCATGACCTGGTCGGGCCAGACCTCCGGGGATATGTGCAGCAGCTCCAGCTGGGAGCGGCGCAGATTCACGGCGCCCTCGATCGGTGCCGCTTCTCCTAGCCACAGTTCGCCGGCGACGCAGCTGCTGGCGCGCAGGGCCTGGCCGCCGGGGTTCGACAGCCTGGCGTGCGCCAGATTCAGCTGACCGGGGACGGTCGCGCCCGTCAGGTTGATCCGGCCCTCGGCCCGCAGCCGCATCGCCCGCAGGTCGGCCCCGACGGACAGGTTCTCGGCGTGCAGCGCGGTACCGCCCGGGCAGCGCAGGGTGGCGTCGTCGAGGTTGATCTGACCGCCGACGGTGGCCCCGTTCAGCCCGGTCTGACCGTCCACGACGAGGCCGACCGCCCAGATGTCGGCGCCGATCGTCGCGTGGTTGAGCGACAGCACGGGTGCGCCGGGCTCCTGGTCGCCGTCCCCGGCGTCCAGGCGGGCCCCGTCGAGGAAGACGGCGCCGCCGATCTGCGAGCCCGCCAGCCGTACGGGCCCGGTGACGCGGCAGCCGGTCATCCGCAGCACGAGGTCGACGCGCAGGGTGCCGGCGGTGAGCCCCGGCAGCTCGGAGTCGGTCAGTGCGAGGAGACGGATCTGGGCGCCGTAGAGATCCGGCGGCTCCTCGAAGTGACACGACCGCAGCCGGACGGGGCTGTGGATCGTCCCGAACTTGAGGTTCAGCACGCCGGTGATACGCGCGCCCCACACCTTCATCCCCGCGATCTCGCCGTCCTGCCGCGGCCCGTCCACGAGCAGCGCCCGAAGCACCTCGGCGCGTACGGTCCGCTCGGGCCCCCAGGAAGCCCCGGGCCCGGGTTCCTCGCCGGCGCCCTCGCGGAAGTCGACCCCCTCACCCCGCGGGAACGCCTCGACGACACGTCGCTCGGCCGGCGTCAGATCGTTGATCTCCACCGCCCGGATGCTGTCGCGAGCCCGTTCGAACTGTCAACTCCCGCCGGGCGTAACCGCCTTGTGCGCGGCGGAGTGCGCCAACGGGGGTGGACAAGCCCTCAGCCCAGGACGAGCGATTCATCGCCGAAGTCGGCCACGAGCTTGAGCTGCCCTCCCAGGGCTGCAACGTACGCGGCGAGGGTTTCGACCTCGGACCGGCTGATCGCACCCTTCTCTATGGCCGACACGCGCCCCTGCGTGACACCCAGAACCTTCGCCACTGCCGTCTGCGTCATCTTCTGGCGCTTACGCACCTCGGCGAGCCGATGCGCGCGGACCTCGGACAGCAACGCAGCAGTGCGGTGCTCGACGTCCTTGCGCTCTTCGGGAGTGAAGTCGAGTTCACGCTTGAGGTCGTCCCAGTCGACGGCGGCGGCCGTGTTCGGCTTGCTTGCGCTCATGACTCCCCATTCCTCGTCTTCATTCCTGAGATTCCAGATACGCCTCGTAAGCGCCTTCGGCTGCCTTGATCGCTGTTCGATACCACGTGGACCAGTTGCCCGCCTTGTTGCCACCCACCAGGATCACTGCGTTTCGGCCTGGATCGAATACGAACAGGACGCGCACTTCGCTCGCCCCTGACGATCCCGTCCGAAGTCCCTTGAGGTTCGCGATACGCGACCCGGAGATGTGGTCGACCAGCGGGCGGCCGAGCGCCGGCCCTTCCTGCTGAAGCACGTTGATGGCGGCACTGACCTGCAGAATCGTGTCCCTGTCGCCGTGGCGCAGCTCGTGTAACAGCTTCGCGCAGGCTCCACGACAATGATCCTGAAGGGCATCCGCACTCCCACCCCACCGAGATATTACTCCTGCATGATATCATGCAGGAGTAATATCCGAGAGTACCCGCCTACAGCACCGGCAGGGACTTGCGCAGCTCGAAGGCCGTGACCTCGCTGCGGTACTCCTCCCACTCCTGCTTCTTGTTGCGGAGGAAGAAGTCGAAGACGTGCTCGCCCAGCGTCTCGGCCACCAGCTCGCTGCGTTCCATCAGGTCGATCGCCTCCCCCAGGTTCTGCGGGAGCGGGGTGATGCCCATCGCGCGGCGTTCGGCGTCGGAGAGGGCCCAGACGTCGTCGTCCGCGCCGGCCGGGAGTTCGTAGCCCTCCTCGATGCCCTTGAGGCCGGCGGCGAGGAGGACGGCGTACGAGAGGTACGGGTTGGCGCCGGAGTCGAGGGAGCGGACCTCGATGCGGGCGGAGCCGGTCTTGCCCGGCTTGTACATCGGGACGCGGATCAGGGCGGAGCGGTTGTTGTGGCCCCAGCAGATGTACGAGGGGGCCTCGCCGCCTGCGCCGGCGCTGCGGGTGGAGCCGCCCCAGATGCGCTTGTAGGAGTTCACCCACTGGTTGGTGACGGCAGAGATCTCGGCGGCGTGCCGCAGCAGGCCCGCGATGAAGGAGCGGCCGACCTTGGAGAGCTGGTACTCGGCGCCGGACTCGTAGAACGCGTTGCGGTCGCCCTCGAAGAGGGACAGGTGGGTGTGCATGCCCGAGCCGGGGTACTCCGAGAACGGCTTCGGCATGAAGGTGGCCTGCACGCCCTGCTCCAGCGCGACCTGCTTCATGACCAGGCGGAACGTCATGATGTTGTCGGCCGTGGACAGCGCGTCCGCGTACCGCAGGTCGATCTCCTGCTGGCCGGGCGCGCCCTCGTGGTGGCTGAACTCGACCGAGATGCCCATGGATTCGAGCATGGTGATCGCCTGGCGGCGGAAGTCCATGCCGACGTTCTGCGGGGTGTGGTCGAAGTAGCCCGAGCTGTCGGCGGGCGTGGGCCGGCTGCCGTCGACCGGCTTGTCCTTGAGCAGGAAGAACTCGATCTCGGGGTGGGTGTAGAACGTGAAGCCCAGGTCCGAGGTCTTGGCCAGGATCCGCTTCAGCACGAAACGCGGGTCCGCGAACGACGGAGAGCCGTCGGGCATCAGGATGTCGCAGAACATCCGGGCCGTGCCGGGGGCCTCGGCGCGCCACGGCAGGATCTGGAAGGTGCCGGGGTCCGGCTTGGCGATCATGTCGGACTCGTAGACCCGGGCGAAGCCCTCGATCGCGGAGCCGTCGAAGCCGATTCCTTCGTCGAATGCCTGTTCCAGCTCGGCGGGTGCCACTGCGACCGACTTCAGAAAGCCGAGCACATCGGTGAACCACAGGCGTACGAAGCGGATGTCGCGCTCCTCGAGCGTACGGAGCACGAATTCCTGCTGCTTGTCCATGTCTGAGTTCCTACCCATCCTTGCCGGTCACGGCGCGTGCCTGCTCCCTGGAGCATCCCATCCGCGGGTTTCGGGGAGGTTGCGCACGCGGCTTTGCCCATTGTGGGTCAGGGGCCGGCCGGAGACGACCCTGAAGGCCCCTTCACTGTCCCTGACCGGCCGGCGGCCGGTCGCGACGGGCCCCCGGCGGCGTCGCCCGGCGTCCCTTTTTCGCCGCCCGACTGCGGTGCCTGACAGCGGCGCCCACTACGATCTGCGGCCATGGGGGGTTCGCGGGTCCACCGCCTCTCGCACCACACGCGTCCCACGGCTCTGCTGAGCGCCGTGGCGACGTTCCTCGGCGCGCTCTTCTTCTGCCTGGGCCCGGGCGGTGCGCACGAGGCGACCGCCTCCCCGGCGTACGAGTCGGCCAACGAATCGGCCGGCGGGTCGGCCGGTGAATCGGCGTTCGGGCCGCTCTCGGCGACCGCGTACAGCTGCCCGTACGACGACGGCGGCTGCGGGCTGAGGCCGGTGCTGGGCCCCGCGGTGCTCACCGCGCCGCCGCTGGACGCCCCGCCGCCCGCGGGGGCCGCCCCCGCGTCCTTGGGGACGGACCCCGACGCCGCCCCGCCGTACCACTCGGGAGCGCAGGCACGCGCCCCGGACCTGCACGTCCTTCAGGTGATGCGGACGTGATAAGCGTCCGCGTCACCCTGCACATCGCTGAACCCCCCCATTCCGCAGACTTCACGAAGGACATCGCCACCATGGCTTCCCGTAACGCCACCAACGACCGCCGGGCCCGCATAGAGCAGATGCGCCGCGCCGAGCAGTCGCGAGAGCGCCGCAACCGCTTCCTCACCATCGGCATCAGCGGCGTCGTCGTCGCCGGCCTCGTCGGCTTCGGAATCTTCGTGCTCAACAAGGAGTCCGAGGAGAAGGAGCAGCGCGTCGCCGAGGCGAAGGCTCCCGTCAAGGACGAGCAGAGCTGGGACGCGAAGAAGCTCGGCCGCAACCACGTGGACACGCCGGTCACGTACGAGATGCAGCCGCCGGTCGGCGGCGACCACAACCAGGTGTGGATGAACTGCAACGGCGACGTCTACAAGGAGCCGATCCCCGACGCCAACGCCGTCCACTCGCTGGAGCACGGCGCGGTGTGGGTGACCTACACCGACAAGGCCGACAAGGCGGATGTGGACAAGCTCGCCGAGCGGGTCGAGAAGACGCCGTACTCGTTGATGAGCCCGTACAAGGATCAGGACGGCGCGATCGTGCTCAGCGCCTGGGGCAAGCAGGTCGCCGTCGACTCGGCCGACGACAAGCGGGTCAGCCAGTTCTTCACCAAGTACGTCCAGGGCCCGCAGACGCCCGAGCCGGGCGCTGCCTGCACGGGCGGACTGAGCGGCAAGTGAAGGGCGTGACGCGTACGCACTGGGTGGCCGTCACCGCGGTCGTCCTCGCCCTGCTGTTCGCGGGGGCCGCCACGGTGGCCTCCGCGGGCGACGGCGGCTCCCCCGCGGACCGTACGCCGACGGCGGCGTCCGCGGACGCCGGTTTCGCCCGGGACATGTCGGTGCACCACCAGCAGGCGGTGGAGATGTCGTTCATCGTCCGCGAGCGGACGCAGGGCGACGAGGTGCGCAGGCTCGCGTACGACATCGCCAACACGCAGGCGAACCAGCGCGGGATGATGCTCGGCTGGCTCGACCTGTGGGGGCTGCCGAAGGTGCAGGCCGACGCGGAGCCCATGGCGTGGATGGGCAGCACCTCCGGGCACGGCGGACACGGCGGACACGGCGGGCACGGCAGCCTCAAGGCCGAGGACGGTGCGCTGATGCCGGGCATGGCGACCAAGGCGGATGTGGAGCGGCTGTCCCGGCTCAGCGGCGAGCAGGCCGAGATCCTCTACCTCCAGCTGATGATCGTCCACCACAACGGCGGCATCGCCATGGCCAAGGGCTGCGTCGAGCAGTGCGAGGTCGGCGTGGAACGGGACCTGGCGCAGGGCATGGTGGACGCGCAGGTGTCGGAGGTCGAGCTGATGGTCGACCTGCTGCGCAAGCGGGGCGCGCAGCCCCGCACCTAAAGGCGCGTCCGACGCACGCCTCGTCCGGGTCCGACGCGCGTCCGGCCTGGACGGGGCACGCGGCCGCTGCGGTCGCGTGCCCCGGACGGCGCAACGAGAATGGGGTGGCTCGGGGCCTTACGGCATCCAGGAGGCAGGACCCATGACCACGGCGAAGGACATCATGCACGCGGGGGCCCGGTGGATCCCCGAACACGAGACCCTCGACCGCGCCGCCCAGCTGATGCGCGAGCTGGACGTGGGCGCGCTGCCGATCGCCGACGCCGACGAGCGCCTGTGCGGCATCCTGACCGACCGCGACATCGTCGTCGGCTGCGTGGCCATGGGCCACGACCCGTCGCGGGTCACGGCGGCCGACATGGCGAAGGGCACCCCGCGGTGGATCGACGCGGGCGCGGACGTCGAAGCGGTGCTGCGCGAGATGCAGAGCCACCAGATCCGGCGGCTGCCGGTCATCGAGAACAAGCGGCTGGTCGGCATGATCAGCGAGGCGGACCTGGCGCAGCACCTGAGCGAGGACCAGCTCGCGGGGTGGGCGGAACGGGTGTACGCGGAGAGCGGGACGGAGCGGTTGACGGGCGCGGGCGCGATGACCTGACGCCGCGCGGCACGCCGCGTCCCGGGACGCGTCCCCGACGGGCCGGCTCACGTCCTGGGCCGGCACAGTGGAAGGCCCCGGCCGGTACGAACCCGGACGGGGCCTTCTGCTGCTCCTGCGGACGCCGGGCCGGCCGGCCGGTCAGTCAGTCGGTCAGTCAGTCAGTCAGTCAGTCAGTCAGTCAGTCAGTCGACGAGGTACCGGACCGCGTCGACGACGTGCGGGCCGTGACCGAACGCCGCACTGAGGCGTTCGAGGCGGCTGTACGTCTCGGGCGACATGCGCGACCAGAACTGGTTGGCGGCATGCAGCAGGAAGCGGAACGCGAGCTCCGAGCAGACCGTTTCCGCGCAGCGCACCAGCGCCTCACGAGTCGCGGGCAGCGGCATGTGCCCCTCGGCCCGCTGGTCGATCAGACCGGTCAGCTCCACCACTTCCCCGGCCAGCCGCCGGTGCTCGACCGCCGCCGCACTCGTGCCGTCCGGAACGCAACCGGGGTAGCTCGTGCAGGACTCCTTCGACGCACCGCGTGCCTGCGCGAGCGGGACGACCACGCTCAGCAGCCGGTCCAGCCACGCGCGCTCGGCTCCCCGGATCTCCGGCGCACCGCCGTGCGGCGGGTCGGTGGCGTGCCAGAGCAGGCCCAGCTCGCCGCCGTCGAGGCCGGAGTCCCGCAGCCGCAGGATGTCCTCGACGAGGAGACTGAGGCCCGCCGGTTCGCCTTCCGTGCCCAGGTAGGTGAGGACGTGGTCCAGTTCGTCCTCGGCGTCGAGGCACCAGTCCCCGTGGAAGGAGGCGCCCAGCGCGGTCAGGCCGAAGTCGAAGACGATCTCGTCCCGCTGTGCTGCGGGATCGTGCATGGTGCGGCTCCTTACAGCGGGTAGGCGGTCAGGACGTAGAAGCCGCCGGGTTTGTGGCCCTTCTTGACGGCCAGGGTCTCCGCAGGACGTCCTTGATCAGCTTGTCGATATCGGCCTGTACGCCTGCGGCGGCCGCAAGGATCTGGTCTCGACCTTCTTGCGGTACTCGGGAAGCGCGGACGCGCGCAAAGCGTGGCGCGCGTCACCCGGAAGGGCATCGCGTCAGAAAGACGATTACACTGGCCCCCGTGCCTCAACTACGCCTCGCTCTGAATCAGATCGACTCGACCGTCGGCGACCTCACCGGCAACGCCGAGGCGATCGTGCACTGGACCCGGCACGCCGCCGAGCAGGGGGCGCATCTCGTCGCGTTCCCCGAGATGGTGCTGACCGGCTACCCCGTCGAGGACCTGGCCCTGCGGTCGTCCTTCGTCGAAGCGTCCCGTACCGCGCTGCGCTCCCTCGCCGCGCGGCTCGACGCCGAGGGGTTCGGTGAACTGCCCGTGGTCGTGGGGTATCTGGACCGTTCGGAGACGGGCCGCCCCAAGTACGGCCAGCCCGCCGGCGCCCCGCACAACGCCGGCGCCGTGCTGCACCGCGGCCGGGTCGTGCTGAGCTTCGCCAAGCACCACCTGCCGAACTACGGCGTCTTCGACGAGTTCCGCTACTTCATGCCGGGCGACACGATGCCCGTGATCCGTGTCCGCGGCGTCGACGTGGCGCTCGCGATCTGCGAGGACCTCTGGCAGGACGGCGGCCGGGTGCCGGCCGCCCGCAGCGCGAAGGCCGGACTGCTGATCTCGGTCAACGCCTCGCCGTACGAGCGCGAGAAGGACGACACCCGCCTGGAGCTGGTGCGCAAGCGCGCCCAGGAGGCCGGCTGCACCACGGCGTACGTCGCGATGATCGGCGGACAGGACGAGCTGGTCTTCGACGGCGACTCGATCGTCGTCGGCCCGGACGGCGAAGTCGTCGCCCGCGCCCCGCAGTTCGCCGAGGGCAGCGTCGTGGTCGACCTGGAGCTGCCCGCCGCCGCGGCCGACGCCCCGGACGGCGTGGTCGACGACGGGCTGCGGATCGACCGCGTCGTCCTGTCCGAGGAGCCGCTGCCCGCGTACGAGGCGAAGCTCACCGGCGGTTACGCCGACCGGCTCGACGACGACGAGGAGGTGTACTCGGCGCTGGTCGTCGGCCTGCGCGCGTACGCCGCGAAGAACGGTTTCCGTTCGGTGCTCATCGGCCTCTCCGGCGGTATCGACTCCGCCCTCGTGGCCGCCGTCGCCTGCGACGCGGTCGGCGCGGAGAACGTGTACGGCGTCTCGATGCCGTCCAAGTACAGCTCCGACCACTCCAAGGGCGACGCCGCCGAGCTGGCCCGCCGGACCGGGCTCAACTTCCGTACCGTGCCGATCGAGCCGATGTTCGACGCGTACATGGGCTCGCTCGGGCTCACCGGTCTCGCGGAGGAGAACCTGCAGTCGCGGCTGCGCGGCACGATGCTGATGGCGATCTCCAACCAGGAGGGGCACATCGTGCTCGCGCCGGGCAACAAGTCCGAGCTGGCCGTGGGGTATTCGACGCTGTACGGCGACTCGGTCGGCGCGTACGGGCCGATCAAGGACGTCTACAAGACGACCGTGTTCCGGCTGGCGAAGTGGCGCAACCGCGCCGCCGAGGAGCGCGGCGAGACCCCGCCGATCCCGGAGGCGTCGATCACCAAGCCGCCGAGCGCCGAACTGCGCCCCGGCCAGGTCGACACCGACTCGCTGCCGGACTACGACGTGCTGGACCGGATCCTGGAGCTGTACGTCGACCGGGACCAGGGCAAGGACGCGATCGTGGCGGCCGGTTTCGACGAGGAGCTGGTGACGAAGACGCTGCGGATGGTGGACACGGCGGAGTACAAGCGGCGCCAGTACCCGCCGGGCACCAAGATCTCGGCGAAGGGCTTCGGCAAGGACCGGCGGCTGCCGATCACGAACCGCTGGCGCGAGTCGACGAACCGGCCGAGCTGACCGGCTTCCCCGGTATGAGGGGGCTTCCCGCGACGACGCGGGAGGCCCCCTTCGCCGTACGCCCCCGGCCCCTGCCCCGGTCGCGGTCCAGGAGTCCGGCCGTCACGGCGATCGCGAGCCCCACGACCGTCAGGACCGCGCCGACCGTCGCCGGCGAGGTCCAGCCCCAGCCCGCCGCGATGGCAGAACCGCCGAGCCAGGCGCCGCCGGCGTTGGCGAGGTTGAACGCCGAGTGGTTGGAGGCGGAGGCCAGGGTAGGGGCGTCCTTCGCCTTGCGCATCACCAGCATCTGCAGCGGCGTGGTGGTCATGAAACCGACCGCGCCGAGGACGCCGACGGCCGTCAGGGCGAGCCAGGGCGTGCCGACCGTGAACGGGAAGGCGGCCAGGACGAGGGCGAGCGCGGTGAGGGAGCCGTAGAGCGTCGGGCGCAGCGCACGGTCGGTGAGCGGGCCGGCGGCCAGCGCCCCGAGGGTCATGCCGATGCCGAACAGCGCGAGGACGAGGGTGACGGACGTCTCGCCGAGCCCGATCGCCTCGGTCGTCATGGAGGCGAGGTACGAGTACACGGCGAAGACCCCGGCGAAGCCGAAGACCGCGGTCAGCAGGCCGAGCAGCACCTGCCGGTCGCCGAGGGCGCGCAGCTCGCGGCCGACGCTCTGGTGCGCGTCGAGCGGCATGTGCGGCACGAGTCGGGCGAGGGCGGCCATGGCGACGAGGCCGATGGCCGTCACGACGAGGAACGTCGAGCGCCAGCCGAGCTGCTGGCCGAGCGCGGTCGCGGCGGGGACGCCGACGATGGTGGCCACGGTGAGCCCGAGGAACATGGTGGCGACGGCCCGCGCCTGCCGGTGCTCCCGTACGAGGCGAGCCGCGACGACGGCCCCGACGCCGAAGAACGCGCCGTGCGGCAGCCCGGCGAGGACCCGTCCCGCGAGCAGGGTGCCGAAGCCGGGGGCAAGGGCGGAGGCCAGGTTGCCGACGGTGAACAGCGCCATCAGGAGCAGCAGCATCCGCTTGCGCGGGACGCGGGAGCCGAGGCCGGTGAGCAGCGGGGCTCCGATGACGACGCCGACGGCGTAGGCGGAGACGAGGTGGCCGGCGGTGGGGACGGAGATGCCGAGATCGTCGGCGACGTTGGGCAGCAGGCCCATCATGACGAATTCGGTGGTTCCGATGCCGAAGGCGGACACGGCGAGGGCGAGGAGCGCCAGGGGCATGGAGGGTTGGCCTTTCCGAGTAAGTTCGTTCTCGGAACAAATACTCGCAGACGTTTTCCTCTGGGCGGTGAACGGCGGATTGCCGCGACGTTTTCCCACCGGGACCTGTGGTAACGCGCCGCCGGCGCGGGAGGCGCTCCCAGCAGAGCTGGAACCTGCCCGCCCCGTCGGGGCTCCGCCCCGAACCCCGCGCCTCAATCTCCCCCCTACGGCCTGGGGGCCGTGGGAGGTGCCCCCAGCGAGGCTGAAGTTGCCCGGCAGAGACCGGCACGGGCCGGGACGCCCCGGCCCCGGAGCGGTGCGTTTCAGCCCGCCGGGGCCGACGCGTACCAGCACCGCCGGGGGGCGGAGCGCCCCGGAAGGCGGTATACGAGCCCCGCGGCAGCCCCCAGCAGGGCTGGAGAATCCAGCCCGGCCGGCGTTTGAGGCCGCCGCGCGGAGCGCGGTATCTGGAACTGCCCCCGTCGAAGAAGGCGTGGCGTGGGGAAGGTCACAGCGTGACGCTCGCCGCGATCGGGAGGTGGTCGCTCGGGGTGCGCGGCAGGGTCCACGACGACAGCGGCTCGACGCCCCGCACCATGATCTGGTCGATCCGCGCCATCGGGAACGCCGCCGGCCAGCTGAAGCCGAAGCCGTCGCCCGCCGCGCCCTGGGTGGAGCGCATCTGGGACGTGACGGCGTTGAGGGAGCGGTCGTTCATCGTGCCGTTGAGGTCGCCGAGCAGCACGACCCGGTCGACCCGCTCGCGGGCGATCGCCTCGCCCAGCGCGTCGGCGCTGTTGTCACGCTGGTTGGCGGTGAACCCGGCGTGGAGCTTCACACGCACCGACGGCATGTGTGCGACGTACACCGCCACGTCCCCCTCCGGCACCGCCACCGTCGCGCGCATGGCGCGGACCCAGCCCATCCGGATGTCGACGGGGACCGTGCCGGTCAGCGGGTACTTGCTCCACAGGCCGACCGTGCCCTCCACCGCGTGGTAGCGGTACGTACCGGCCAGGGCCTCCTCGTACGCCGCGACCTGCCCGGCGGGCAGCTCCTGCAGGGCCAGGACGTCCGCCCCCGAGGCGGCGACGTCCCGCGCGGTGCCCGCCGGGTCCGGGTTGTCGGCGTTCACGTTGTGCGTGGCGACCGTCAGATCGCCACGGTCGTGGCCCGCCTCCGCGGACTTGCCGGTCAGCAGCCCGCCGAAGAGATTGAGCCACACCGCCAGCGGCAGCACCGCGGCGATCAGCGCGGTCGCGGAGCGCCGCAGCAGCGCCCCGACCGCGATCAGCGGGACGAGGACGCCGAACCACGGCAGGAACGTCTCGGTCAGACTGCCGAGGTTGCCGATCCGGTTGGGGATCCGCGCGTGCAGCGCCATCAGCAGGGCGATCAGCACGGCACACACCGCGAGGACGACGCCGCGCCGCCAGACTCCCCGGTCCTCGCGCCACCGCGCGGGCAGGAGACTCCCCAGTCTCCCGGCGAGGGAGCCGGTGGACGTCCGGGCCGCGTCGTTCCCCTTTTCCGCCGTGTACGCCTGCGCCATGAATGCGTTCCTCACTGCCTTGCCGTCCCACCGACCTCGCCGCCGTCCTATGGACCCTAGGCGATGGCCGGTGGTCACTCTGCCGTCCGGGGACGGCCGTACTGCCACGATGACGACAGGGCGGCACGCCGGGTTCCTGGAGGGGGCGCCGGCGGCCACGCTGTGACAGAACGGGCACACTTCACCGCCCCGGGCGCGGCGACGGACGCGGCGACTCGGCCGTGTGACGGGGTCCTCTTTCCCGGGGCGGCATGTAGTGCCACCATGGAGGCGGTCCGGGGACGCCGTGAGGGCGCCTCGAGATGACGAAGGAGCCGAATTCTCATGACGCTTCAGCCTGCGCGGAACGCTCCCGACAGCAGCAAGGCGCTGTACGGCGGCAAGCAGACGCGCCGCATCACCGTCCACGACATCGCCGCCGCCAAGGAGCGCGGCGAGAAGTGGCCGATGCTCACCGCCTACGACGCGATGACCGCGTCCGTGTTCGACGAGGCCGGCATCCCCGTGGTGCTCGTGGGCGACTCGATGGGCAACTGCCACCTGGGCTACGAGACCACCGTGCCGGTCACGATGGACGAGATGACCCTGCTGTCGGCGGCCGTCGTACGGGGCACCAGGCGCGCCCTCGTCGTCGGCGACCTGCCCTTCGGCGCGTACCAGGAGGGCCCGGTCCAGGCGCTGCGCAACGCGACCCGGCTGGTCAAGGAGGCCGGTGTCGGCGCGGTCAAGCTGGAGGGCGGCGAGCGTTCGCTGGCCCAGACCGAGCTGATCGTGCAGTCCGGCATCCCGGTCATGTCGCACCTGGGTCTGACCCCGCAGTCCGTGAACACCATGGGCTACCGGGTGCAGGGCCGCAGCGACGAGGCCGCGCACAAGCTGATCCGCGACGCCAAGGCCGCCCAGGACGCGGGCGCGTTCGCCGTGGTCCTCGAGCTGGTCCCGGCCGAGCTCGCCGCGGAGGTCACCTGCTCCCTGCACATCCCCACCATCGGCATCGGCGCCGGCCCGGACACCGACGCGCAGGTCCTGGTGTGGACCGACATGGCCGGTCTGACGGGCGGCAAGGTGCCGCGCTTCACCAAGCAGTACGCGAACCTCCGGCAGACCCTCGGCGACGCGGCGAAGGCGTTCGCGGACGACGTCGCGGGCGGCGCGTTCCCCGCCGAGGAGCACAGCTTCCACTGAGTTCCGCCTGAGACCCCGTGCCTTCCCACTGAGGCACGCGCACAGCGCCCCGAGCCACTCCCGGCACAGACGACAGCCCGCCGACCGTCCCCCGTCGGCGGGCTGTCGGCGTAACGTGAGAAGTGGCCTCGGGGACCGCAGCACACCGCCGGGAGGCGGAATCATGGCCGCAATCATGAGCAGGAAATTCGACTCGGCCGACGAGACCCGTGCGTTCGAGGACGGGAAGGGAAAGCTGGACCTCATCAACACCGAGCACGGGCCGGTCGGCCGGGCAGTGTTCGAACCGGGCTGGCGCTGGTCGACCCACGTCAAGCCGATCGCAGGCACCGACAGCTGCGAGGCCGCGCACATGGGCTACGCCGTCAGCGGCCGGATGAAGGTCGCCATGGACAGCGGCGAGACACTCGAGATCGGCCCCGGCGACCTCATCTCCGTCCCGCCGGGCCACGACGCCTGGACCGTCGGCGACGAGCCGTGCGTGATGCTCGACTGGGCCGGATTCGGCGACTACGCCAAGCCCTGACCTGCGATAACGACAGGCCGCCGACCTCTCGTCGGCGGCCTGTCGACGCTCTGTCGGCCGTCTGTCGGCGGGCCCCGGCACCGTGGCGGCATGACGCGAACCGACAAGAACGCCGTCGAGGTACGGGGCCTCGTGAAGCATTACGGCGAGACGAAGGCGCTCGACGGGGTGGACCTCGACGTCCGTGAGGGAACGGTCCTCGGGGTCCTCGGCCCCAACGGCGCCGGCAAGACCACCCTCGTACGCTGCCTGTCCACCCTGGTCGCCCCCGACGCCGGCCGGGCGACGGTCGCCGGCTACGACGTGGTGAAGCAGCCCCGGCAGCTGCGCCGCACCATCGGGCTCACCGGCCAGTACGCCTCGGTCGACGAGAAGCTCTCCGGCCGGGAGAACCTGTACATGATCGGGCGGCTGCTGGACCTGTCCCGCAAGGACGCCCGCCGCCGCGCGGACGAGCTGCTGGAGCGCTTCTCCCTCACCGAGGCCGCCAAGCGGCCCGCCGCGCAGTACTCGGGCGGGATGCGGCGCCGGCTCGACCTCGCCGCCTCCATGATCGGCCGGCCGGCCGTGCTCTATCTGGACGAGCCGACGACCGGGCTCGACCCCCGTACCCGGGGCGAGGTCTGGGACGAGGTGCGGCGGATGGTCGCGGAGGGCGCGACCGTGCTGCTCACCACCCAGTACATGGAGGAGGCGGAGCAGCTCGCCGGCGAGCTGACCGTCATCGACCGGGGCCGGGTCATCGCGGGCGGCGCCGTGGAGGAGCTGAAGGCCAGGGTCGGCGGGCGCACGCTGCGGATCCGGCCGAGCGATCCGGCCCAACTCGCCGCCATGGCACGGGCGGTGGCCGAGGCCGGGCTCGACGGCGTCGCAGGGGCGTCGGCCGTCCCGGACGAAGGGCAGCTGTACGTACCGATCATGAGCGACGAGCAACTCACCGCCGTCGTCGGCCTGCTGAGCGGCCGGGGACTGTCCATCGCGCACATCGACACCCATCTGCCCAGCCTGGACGAGGTGTTCCTCGCCCTCACCGGCGAGAAGACCTCGCCCGTCCTTGCCGAGAAAGCCGGCACGATCCCCGAGGAGGTCGCGGCATGAGCGCGGCAGCACCCACCGCCCCCGCCGCCGCCCGCACGGAGGGACGGATCGGCCTGCGGGCCAACCTGCGGCACATCGGCGCCCTGGTGCGCCGCAACGCCCTGCAGATCAAGCAGGACCCGGAGTCGATGTTCGACGTCCTGCTGATGCCCATCATGTTCACGCTGCTGTTCGTGTACGTCTTCGGCGGCGCGATCTCCGGCAAGGGCAACCAGGACGCGTACGTCAACTACGTGGTCCCCGGCCTGATGGCGATGATGGGCCTGAACATCGCCATGGCCGTCGGCACGGGCATCAACGACGACTTCAGGAAGGGTGTGATGGACCGGTTCCGGACGATGCCCATCGCCCGGTCGTCGGTGCTCATCGCCAAAATCGTGGTCGAGGTCGGCCGGATGGTGATCGCCATCGTCATCCTGCTCGGCATGGGCTTCCTGCTGGGGATGGAGATCAAGACCTCCGTGCCCGCGCTGCTGGCGGCCGTCGGGCTCTCGCTGCTCTTCGGCGCCTCGCTGACGTGGATCTTCATGCTGCTGGGGCTGACGATGAAGACGGCGCAGGCCGTCCAGGGGATGGCCATGCTGGTGCTGGTGCCGCTGCAGTTCGGGTCGTCGATCTTCTCGCCGCCGTCGACCATGCCGGGCTGGCTGAAGACGTTCACCGACTACAACCCGCTCTCCAACCTCGCCGACGCCGCCCGCGCGCTGATCAACGGCGGGCCGGTCGCCGAGTCGGTGTGGATGACGATCGGCTGGACGGCCGCAATCACCGTGGTGACGGCGCCGCTGGCCGTCGCCAAGTTCCGCAGCAAGACCTGACGGCCGGTGCTCGACGCTCAGCCCGTGGCGTGCACCAGGGCGGCGGCCTCCTCCAGGGTGAGGCCGCCGCCGTCGGCGTAGGCGTCCTCGAAGGCGGCGGCGCCGAGGGCCGTGCGGGCGGCGTCCTCGGTGAGACCGCGGCTCTCCCGCTCCAGCGCGGTCATGAAGTGGCCCTGTGGAAGCAGCCCTTGGTACGCACCGAGCAGCCGCGCCGCGAGGAGGGCCTCTCCGGCGCCCGCGAGCGCGCGGGCCGCCGTCAGGATGTGCGCGGCCGGCATCTGCGGCGCGACCATCATGGACAGCGGCTCCATGGCGTACGCGAGCGCCGTACGGACTCCGGCGCACGCCTCTGCATGGCGGCCGTCGACCGCGTCCAGCCAGGCCAGGAAGCCGATGACCATGCCCTCGAAGATGGCGAGCGTGTCGGTCGTGAGGTCCTGGCGCAGCGCAGCCAGTTCGCCGCGCGCCTCTTCGATGCGGCCCGAGCGGCCCAGCCGCGTCGCGAGCACCATCCGGGCCAGTGGCCTGGCCTCGTACCCGGCGTCGTGTCCCGCGGCCAGCACCTCGCGCACGATCGCCTCGGCCTCGGCCCCGCGGCCCTGCTCCAGCAGGGCGTTGGCGAGGCGGCCGCGAAGCAGGTGGGCCTGGCCATGGGCGCCGAGCGTGGCGGTGTGCTCGACGGCCGCCCGGTAGTCGGCGACGGCCTCCTCGTACGCTCCCTGACGCTCGTGGGCCTCGCCGCGGGACGCGAGCGCCTCGGCCACGCCCCAGGCGTCCCCGAGCCGTTCGAAGATCCGCAGGCTGCGGTCGGCGTCGCGGTGGGCGTCACCTGCCCACATGCCGCGGTTGGCGAGGATGTTGGCCCGCCACTGGAGGGCGTTGGCAAGTTCCCACTCCGGGCCGTGCTCCTCCGCGGTCCGCACGGTCAGGTCGAGGACGTGGCGCACCCGGTCGCCGTCGCCGGTGATCAGTACGGCGTAGAACCAGAGGGACGTGGGGAAGCGGCAGATCTGCGGCGGTCCCGCAGCGTAGACGGCGACGACGCGGCTCAGCCACTCGAGTTTCTGCGGGGTGGTCCACTCCTCGACGCCGTGGTCCATGCTGACCATCCGGATCAGCGCGGCCTGCCGCCGGGCCTCGGCGAGCAACTCGGGCCGCATCGGCGGGGGCGCGTCGGTGCAGCGCTCGGTGACCGGGGGCGCCGGGCGCACGGGAGGCGCGAAGGGGTCGGGGTACAGGGTGGACACGGCTTGGGTCCACTGGCGGGCGTCGGTGCGCAGATCCTGCATGTGCCAGTACCAGGACAGGGAGACGACGAGGCACAGGGCCTCGTGCTCGTCGCGGGCGGCGACGGCCCGCCGCAGGGCGGTGCGCAGGTTCTCGTACTCGCGCCGCAGCAGGGCGAGGGCGGTGTGCTGACCCCGGTCGCGGAGCCGGGGGTCGGTGGTGCGGGCGAGTTCCCGGTAGTGCACGAGGTGCCGCCGCTCGGCCGCGGCCCGCTCCCCTGCCTCGTCGAGCCGTTCCGCGGCGTACTCGGCGACGGTCTCGAGCAGCCGGTACCGCATCTGCCCGTCGGTGGCGGGCTCGGCGACGACGAGCGACTTGTCGACAAGAGCGCCGACCACGGCGGCGATGTCACCCGGGGGCAGGTCACCTGCGGGCAGGGGGCCGGACTCGGCGGACGGCCCGGCGGAGCAGACGGCCTCGGCGGCGGCGAGGTCGCAGCCGCCGGCGAAGACCGACAGGCGGCGGAGCACGGCCCGTTCCGGCGCGGTCAGCAGGTCCCAGGACCAGTCGACGACCGCGCGCAGCGTCTGCTGGCGCGGCAGAACCGTACGGGCGCCGCTGGTCAGCAGGCGGAACCGGTCGTCGAGACGGTCGGCGATCTGCCGCGGGGTGAGCATCCGCAGCCGCGCCGCGGCCAGTTCGACGGCGAGCGGCAGGCCGTCGAGACGGCGGCAGATCTCCGCGGCGGCGGTGGCCGTCTCCTCGTCCGCGTCGACGCGGAACCCCGGCCGCGCCGCCGCGCCCCGGTCGGCCAGCAGCCGCAGGGCCATCGGCTCCGGCAACGGGTCGACCGGGCGGACCTGTTCGCCGGGGACGCCGAGCGGTTCGCGGCTGGTGGCGAGGACCGTCACACCGGGGCAGGTCTCGAGCAGCCGCTCCGCCAGTGCCGCCGCGGCCCCGACGACGTGTTCGCAGTTGTCGAGCAGCACCAGCATCCGGCGCCGGGCGCAGTGCTCGGTGAGGCCGACCAGCGGGTCGTCGCCGTGCGGGTCGGCGGCGCGCAACTCCTCCGCGCCGGCGCCGCGCAGCACCGTCTTCCGTGCGCCGAGCGCGGTGAGGACCGCCTCCGGTACGGCCGACGGGTCGCTCACCGGCGCGAGTTCGGCGATCCAGACGCCGTCCGGCCAGGGGTGGCCGGGGTGGTCGGCGGCCCGCTCCGCGGCCTCCTGGGAGAGCCGGGTCTTGCCCGCGCCGCCGGGGCCGAGCAGCGTCACCAGCCGGGTGCGGGCCAGGTCGTCGCGGATCTCGCGGAGTTCGGGCTCGCGGCCGACGAAGCTGGTGAGCCGGGCGCGCAGATTGCCGGCAGGGGCGGCGGGCGCTGCCGGAGGTTTCAGCAACTCGGCGTGCAGCGCGGCCAGTTCGGGGCCGGGGTCGGCGCCGAGCCGGCCGGCCAGTTCGCGGCGTACCTCCTCGTACGCGGCCAGCGCCTGCGCGGCCCGGCCGGTGTCGCGCAGGGCGCGGATGCGCAGGGCCTGGAGCCGCTCGTCGAGCGGATGCGCCTCGCACAGCGCGGCGAGCTCCGGCAGGGCGTCCGGTGCGCCGCCGAGGGCGAGCGCCGCCGCGAGGCGCGCACGGCGGGCGTCCAGCCGGCGGGCCTCCCACCGTGCCTGTGCCGCCGTGCGGTCCGGCAGGTCGGCCAGGACCGGGCCGCGCCACAGTCCGAGCGCGTCGTCGAGGAGGGCCGCGGCCTTCGCCGCGTCGCCGTCCTCCAGCGCCCGCGCCCCGTCCCCGGTGAGCCGGTCGAAGCGGTGGAGGTCCACGTCGTCGGCGTCGGCTCGGAGCCGGTAGCCGCCGTCGGCGGAGTCGACGGCGGCGTGCCCCAGGGCCCGCCGCAGCCGGCCGACGAGCGCCTGCACGGCGCCGGTCGCGTCGGCGGGCGGGTCGCCGTCCCACACCTCGTCGACCAGGACGTGCACCGGGACCGCGCGCCCCGCGCGGAGCGCGAGCACCGCCAGCAGGGCGCGCAGCCGGGCGCCGCCGAGCCGGACGGGCGTGCCGTCGTCGTGGACGGCCTGGGTGGTGCCGAGCAGGAGATAGCGCACCGGCCCATTGTCCCTGCGGCGGCCGCGGTCCCAGCACCGCGTGGGCCGGGACGAGGAACCGTGACCGGCCTCCTGGACGTTTCACCCCGTGTCACCGGTACGGTCTACAGCGCACCTGTCCCGCCGTGCCGGCCCGGCACGCCCGCAGCCCTCCAGGAGTCACGTCCATGACCACCGCCGCCAGGCGCCACAGCGACCGCGCCGTCAGTCCCGTCTTCCTCGGGATCGCCGCGGTGATGGCGGTCACCGGCTGGGCGGTGTGGACCGGTTTCTCGGCCAACCCCGGGCTCGCCGTCTTCCTGTTCGTCGTCTCCGCGTGGATCGTCTCGCTGTGTCTGCACGAGTACGCGCACGCCCGCACCGCGCTGCACGGCGGCGACATCTCGATCGGCGCCAAGGGCTATCTGACGCTGAACCCGCTGAAGTACACGCACGCGCTGCTGAGCATCGTGCTGCCGGTGGTCTTCGTGATCATGGGCGGCATCGGTCTGCCGGGCGGCGCTGTCTTCATCGAGCGGAACCGCATCAGCGGCCGCTGGAAGCACAGCGTGATCTCGGCCGCCGGCCCGCTGACGAACGTGCTGTTCGCCGCCGTGTGCACCGCGCCGTTCTGGCTGGACGCGCTGGACGGGGTGCCGGTCGAGTTCCGGTTCGCGCTCGCGTTCCTCGCGATGCTCCAGGTCACCGCGGCGATCCTGAACTTCCTGCCGATCCCGGGCCTGGACGGCTACGGCGTGATCGAGCCCTGGCTCTCGTACAAGGTGCGCCGGCAGGTGGAGCCGATCGCGCCGTTCGGGCTGATCATCGTCTTCGTGATCCTGTTCATCCCCGAGGTCAACGCCGTGTTCTTCGACACGATCTACGCGATCATGGAGTCGCTCGGCGTGGACGAGCTCGGCATCTACTGCGGCCGGGACCTGTTCGAGTTCTGGAACGGGCAGATTGCGCCGTGCGCGTCCGCGGCCTGACGCCTCAGGCGCCGGCCGCCGCGCGCTCCGCCTTCGCCCGGCGCAGGTAGTACCAGGCCATGTTCGACGACACCCCGGCGAGCAGCACCCAGACGATCCCGAGCCACATGCCCTGCACGAAGGAGATCACCGCCGCGACGACGGCGAGGGCGCAGACGGCGAGCGAGTAGAGAGCGAGGCGGGGCATGGGGTACGGCTCCTGTCGTGTCCTTCAGGGGTGATACGTCCCCTCCAGTGTCCCCCATGCCCCGCGGGCCCCCGCACCCGCCGCGCGTCCCCCGCTACACGTCGGTGACGCGCAGCCCCGCGTGCGCCTTGTAACGGCGGTTCACCGAGATCAGGTTGGCCACCAGCGACTCCACCTGGTGGGCGCCCCGCAGCCGTCCGGCGAAGACGCCCCGCATACCCGGGATACGGGCGGCCAGCGCCTGCACGATGTCGGTGTCGGCGCGGACCTCGCCGAGCACCATCACATCGGTGTCGATCTCCTCGATCGTCTCGTCCTGCAGCAGCACGGCCGACAGATGGTGGAAGGCGGCCGTGACCCGCGAGTCGGGCAGCAGGACAGCGGCCTGCTCGGCGGCGCTGCCCTCCTCCGGCTTCAGCGCGTACGCGCCCTTCTTGTCGAAGCCGAGCGGGTTGACGCAGTCGACGACGAGCTTGCCGACGAGCTCCTTCTGCAGCGTCTCCAGTGTCTTGGCGTGCCCGTCCCACGGCACCGCCACGATCACCACGTCGCTGCGCCGCGCGCACTCGGCGTTGTCGGCGCCCTCGATGCCGAGGCCCAGTTCCTCCGCGGCGGCCTCGGCGCGCTCCACGGAACGCGACCCGATGATCACCTTCTGGCCGGCCCTGGCCAGCCGGTAGGCGAGCCCGCGCCCCTGATCGCCGGTCCCGCCGAGGACTCCGACGACGAGGTCCGAAACGTCGGGAAGCTCCCAGGGGTCCTTCGCCGGGGCCTTGGGCGCGGCGCCGGAACTGTCAGTACCAGTAGTAGTCATGGGCCGACCCTACTTCGCGGGCCGCGGGGTCCCGTTCGGGTGAGACCCGGCCGACCCGGCCCCGCGCGGCCCCCCTCCGGTGCAGGATGCGCGCCATGGATGCCGTACGCGTCGCGCTGCTGCGCGAAGTCCTCGCCGGAACCCAGTGGCCCGCGGCGACCCGGCGGTTCGCCCGGGCGCTGCGGTCCTCCGTGGTGCCCCGGGGCGGCGGGCTGCTGCTGGTGGGGACGGAGGAGTACGAGCCGTGGCACATGGCCGCGCACCTCGTCGACGAGGCGGCGTGGTCGGGGCAGCCGGAGCTGGCGCCGACGCTCGTACGGCACCGGGTGCGGGCCGCGGACCCGGCGCACCTGGCGGTCGGCCTCGGCCGGCTCGAGGCGGCCAGACGCGGCGAGACCCTGCTGGTGGTGGCGCCCGCGCCGCCGGGCGAAGGCCTGCTGGAGCGGGTCCACGACGCACGGCGGGCGGGTGCGACGGTCCTGGCGCTCGACGACGGCGACCCCGAGGTGCACGGCCTGGCGCACGAGGCGCTGACGGTACCGGGCGCGGACCACGCGGACGGTGCGGCGGAGATCGACATCGACACGGTGCAGCACCTGGTGAGCGCGGCGGCGGGCGAGAACTGCCTGCCCGCGCCGCGCGGCCGCTCCCGGCTGCGGGACCGGCTCTCCCGGCTGGCGGACCAGCTCACGGCGCCCCCGCCCGCGCGCTGGTAATCCGGTTGCCCGGGGCTCCTGCGTCTCGACGGCGCCGCCGGCCCACGACGCCGAGAAGCCGTCCCTGCGCGGCATCGCGGAGGGCACGCGGTACGCGTGGTCGCGCCCGGTCCTGCTGGGGACGTACGCGGTCGACCCGGTGGCGATGCTGCTCGCCTTCCCCCACACGATCTTTCCGTTCCTGGCGGACGACCTGGACGCCGAGTGGTCGCTGGGTCTGGGGCCACCTCCCACGCCCGCCAGGGCGTAGGGGGAGTACGCGGCGGGCTCGGCCGGGTCCGTCCTGCTCAGCCTCACCAGCGGCTGGACCTCCCGGGTACGCCGGCACGGCCTCCTCGTGGTCTTCGGCGCGGCGGGCTGGGGCCTGGCGGTGGCGGCGGCCGGCCTGCTGACGAACGTCTGGCTGGTGCTGCTGTGCCTGGCCTTCGCGGGCGCCGGCGACATGCTCAGCGGCCTGGGCCGCTCGACGATCTGGAACCAGACCATCCCCGACGGCCTGCGCGGCCGCCTGGCCGGCATCGAGGTCCTCTCCTACAGCGTCGGCCCCCAGCTGGGCCACGTCCGCGCCGGCGCGACGGCGGGCTGGACGGGGACCGGCCGGCGATCTGAGGCGGCGGGGTGGCGTGCGTGGCGGCGGTGGGGGTGTTGGCGGCGGTGCTGCCGAAGCTGGTCACGTACGACGCGGACACGGACCCGGCCGCGAGGGCACGGCGGGAGGCGGCGGAGACGTCTTGAGGGGGCGGGGGCGCGCGGGGTGGGGTGCGTGGCGCCTGCGGCGGGCGTGTTCCCCTCCCCCCTTCCCGAAACCGGGGCAGGCCCCGGACCCCGATACGCCCTGCGGGCGGGGGGTGGGCGGGCCGGGCTCCGCCCGGGCCCGGTACCGCGCTCCGCGCGGTGGCCTCAATCGCCGGCCGGGCTTGAGTTGCCCGGCAACTTCAGCCTCGCCGGCGATTGAGGCGCGGGGCCCCCGGGGGCGCTGCGCCCCCGGACGCGGGCGCGTCAGTCGTCGTCCGGGGTGCGGGGCGACCCGTCGTGCCAGCGCGGGTCGTTCTCCCACTCCAGGTTCCGTTCCCGCGCCGTCTCCATCGCCTGTGTCGCCTCCGACCGCGACGCGTACGGGCCGAAGCGGTCCTTCGCCGGGCACTCGGGGCCTTCCTCGACCTTCTTGTGCTGCAGGCAGTAGTACCACTCGCCCGGCTTGCCCACCGTGCGCTTCTTGAACAGGGCCATCGTCGGCTCCTTCCTCTCAGGCCATGCTGCCCCAGCAGGGCTGGTTAGACTCGCTGCCATGTCTGGCCAGTCGCTGCTCGTACCAGGGGAGCTCTCTCCCACCCGTTCCGTCCCCGGCAACATCCGGCGTCCCGAGTATGTCGGGAAGCCGGCGCCGACCCCGTACTCGGGACCGGAGGTCCAGGACTCGGACACCGTCGAGCGGATGCGCATCGCGGGCCGCATCGCCGCGCAGGCGATGGAGGAGGCCGCCAAGCACATCGCGCCGGGGGTGACGACGGACGAACTGGACCGCGTCGCGCACGAGTTCATGTGCGATCACGGCGCCTATCCGTCGACGCTCGGCTACCGCGGGTTCCCGAAGTCGCTGTGCGCCTCGATCAACGAGGTCATCTGCCACGGCATCCCGGACTCCACGGTGCTGCGGGACGGTGACATCGTGAACCTCGACGTCACCGCGTACATCAACGGCGTGCACGGCGACAACAACGCCACCTACCTCTGCGGCGACGTCGACGAGGAGTCGCGGCTGCTCATCGAGCGCACCCGGGAGTCGCTGAACCGCGCGATCAAGGCTGTCAAGCCGGGCCGTCAGGTCAATGTCATCGGCCGGGTCATCGAGTCGTACGCCAAGCGGTTCGGCTACGGGGTGGTCCGCGACTTCACGGGTCACGGGATCAACTCGTCGTTCCACTCCGGGCTGATCATCCCGCACTACGACGCGGCGCACGCCACCACCGTGATCCAGCCGGGGATGACCTTCACCATCGAGCCGATGCTCACTCTCGGTACATACGAGTACGACATGTGGGACGACGGCTGGACCGTGGTCACGAGGGACCGCAAGCGCACGGCGCAGTTCGAGCACACGCTCGTGGTGACGGACACCGGGGCCGAGATTCTGACGTTGCCCTGAGCCCGTGGGCGGGTAGCGTCTTTACCGACAGGACGTCGGGAACACCTGGCGGCGACAGCCGTCGCCGTCACGTTCCCGTTCCCGCCCCTTCGGTCTCGGGAGGCCAGCCTTGGACGCCACCGGCACACCCTTCTCCACGCAGATCCGTCTCGCCTCGCAGGAGCGGCACACCACGGTGCAGACGTCCCACTTCATGGACCACCTGCTCGCGGGCCGCCTCGGCGTCGAGGCGTACGCGCGGTACACCGAGGAGCTGTGGTTCGTCTACCGGGCGCTGGAGGGCGCGGGCGAGGCGCTGCGGGGCGACCCGGTCGCCGGCCCGTTCATCAGGCCCGAGCTGACGCGCACCGCGGAGCTGGAGCGCGACCTCGGGCACCTGCGGGGCGCGGACGTCCGGCCCGGCGACCTCGTACCGCTGCCGGCCACCGCCGCGTACGCCGCCCGGATCGAGGAGTGCGCGCGCACCTGGCCCGCCGGGTATGTGGCGCACCACTACACCCGCTACCTCGGCGACCTCTCCGGCGGCCAGGTGCTGCGCGACGTGGCGGAGAAGACCTGGGGCTTCGACCGCAAGGGCGACGGCGTCCGGTTCTACGTCTTCGAGCGGATCCCGAACCCGGCGGCCTTCAAGCGCGACTACCGCCGGCTGCTGGACGACGTGAGGGCCGACGACCTGGAGAGACAGCGCATGGTCGACGAATGCCGGCGGGCCTTCGACCACAACGTGGCCGTCCTGCGGGAGCTGGAGCGGGAGTTCCCGCTCAGCGCCTGACCCCCGCTCCGGGCCCGGCGGGTCACGGCAGCAGGAGCGCCGCCGGGACCCGCCCGGTCGGCCCCTGGACGGCGGGGACGCGTACGGCCGGCCGGTCGGCCGTAGCCCCCTCCGGCCGGGGCGCGTCCGCGGCCCGCGGCACCAGGCGTACGCGGCCGCCGATCTCGACGATGCCGTCGGGCCCGGGGGCGGTCAGGATCTGCGAACCCCGGCCCTGCCTGATGTTCAGCGCACGGCCGAGCCGGTCGGTCAGCAGCAGCGCGGCCGTGCCGGTCGCCTCGTCCTCTGCGGCGCCCCCGGGGAAGGCGCGGGCCCGTACCCGGCCCGCCGCCTCGTCCTCCCACGCCCACGCGTAGAGCCCGCCCTCGCCGGGCGGCGGGGCGGGCAGCGCGTCGACCTCCGCCGGTGACGCGTACTGTCCGAGCCGCCACGGCGCCGCCCACTCGGCGCGGGCCGTGATCCAGGTGAACTCGCCGTCGTCGCGCGTCCACACCTCCCCCACGGGCGGGTTGACGGCCTCCAGGTCGAGCAGCCACGCGGCGCCGACGAGCGGGTTCCCCGCGAAGGGCAGGTGCTGCGCCGGGGTGTGGATGTCGAGGACGCCGCGCTCGGGGTCGTCGACGAACACCGTCTCGCCGAAGCCCAGTTCGGCGGCGAGCGCCTGCCGGGACCCGCGGTCCGGGTGGCGGCCGGGGTCGCGTACGACGCCGAGGGCGCTGCCGTGCCGCCCGTCGCCGTCGCAGAAGACGTGCAGGACGTCGAGTTCGCCGCTCGCGCCGGGCCGGTCGAGTTCGTTCACGCACGCATTCAAGCATCCCGGGCCGGGGCCGTCCCCGAGGTCACGGTGTGAGCGCTGTACCCGGTCCCGGCGCTCGGCCTGCTCCCGGTCCCGGTAGGGTTCGGACGGTCCATGGGGGTCGAGGAGCAGAAGGCAACCGATGAGAAGGCTGGGTCGGGCGGCGACAGGGCTCGCGGTGACGGCGGTGCTGTCCCTGACGGCGAGCGCGTGCGTGACGGTGCACGGAGAACTGGCGGTGGTCCCGTCGGCGACGAACGACGAGGCGGCGCAGGCACTCGCCGCGTTCACCGAGGCGTACAACAAGGCCGACAAGGCGTACGATCCCGCTCTCGACGCGGCGCAGGTCACCGGTGCGCTGGGGGCGATCAACCAGGCCGGTCTCAAGGCCCGCCAGGTCAACTTCCCGAACGGCAACCCGGATCACTCGCCGCTGGAGCTGTCCGACGCGAAGTTCACCGTCCCGAAGAAGGCCGGCTGGCCGCGCTGGTTCGTCGCCGACACCGACTCCAACCGCGACCAGGACGCCGGCCCACAGGACAACCGCTGGGTGCTCCTCTTCGTGCGGACGGGCCCCGACGCCGACTGGCGGGCCGCCTACCTGGCGATCCTGTCCCCCCAGGAGATCCCGCCCTTCAAGACGGACAAGGACGGCCACGGCGAGGCCGTCGCGCCGGACAGCGCCGAACTCGCCGTCGCTCCGCGGAACTTGAGCGAGGAGTACTCCTCGTATCTGCAGGACGGGAAGCCCGACCACTTCAAGGCCGGTCCGCACACCTCGGAGTGGCGGACGGACCGTGCGAAGCGGGCGAACGTGCCCGGGATGAGCACCCAGTACCGCGACCAGCCGCTGGACACGGGCGACTTCGCGCCGCTGGGCCTGGTCACCCAGGACGGCGGCGGATTCGTGTTCTTCTCGGTGCGCAACTTCGAACGGCAGACGGCCGCGAAGGGCGTCCAGCTGAAGGTCGTGCCGGACGTGAAGGCGCTGATGACCGGCGAGGTGAAGTCCTCGCTCACCAAGGAGCGGGTCTCGAACCTCGTGGCCGTCGTACCGCCCAGCAACGGGGGCGAGCCCGGCCAGGTCGTGGAGGTACGGGGCCGGCTGACGGGCCTGACGTCGGCGAAGGGCTCGTAGCGTCGGGGCACACGCCTCGGACGGGTGCCCCCGGTGTCAGCGGCCCAGCGGCCAGGCCACCGCGTGGTGGTCCATGTCCGTGTTCTCGCCCGCGTACTTCGCGCACGCGTCGGTCAGCGTCTCCAGCAGCGTCAGCGGGTCCGGCAGCGGGTGCTCCAGGCCGCGGACCCAGGCGACGCCCAAGTCACCGTCGCCGGGGAGCCGGGCCGGGGGCACCAGGACGTAGCTGCCGCGGCAGTGCCAGCGCAGGCCGGGGTGCTCGTCCATCGTCTCGGGGTGGCAGTCCAGCGCGCAGGGCCACCACTCGTCCTCGTCCTCCGGGGTGCCTCGGGTGGCGGTGAAGAAGAGCATCCGGTCCGTGCCGACCTCGGCGACCGGGCCGACGTCGATCCCCCGCTCCAGGAGCCGGGCGAGCGCGCCGCGGCCGGCCTCGAGAGGCACGTCGAGCACGTCGTGCACCATGCCGGTGGCGGTGATGAAGTTCGCCTCCGGCTGGCCCTGGGCCCAGCGCTGGACCTGTGCCCGGTCGGTCGTGGACTGGGTCTGCCAGGCGAACGAGAGCGGATGGGTGGCCGGCGTCGGGCAGCCGATGCGCTCGCAGGAGCAGCGGTAGCCGATCGGGTGCGCGGCGGGTGCGAGCGGCAGTCCCACTGCGGCGGCGGCCAGCAGCAGCTCCTCGCGGCGCGAGTCCTCCGCACCGGGGTCGGCGCTCCGGCGGCGCAGCCACTGCGTCAGCCGGCTCTCCCGGGAAGGCCTGCTCGCCGTGTTGCGGTAGCGGCCGATACCGTCGCCCATCTATCCCCTCACACCTCACGCTAGCCCCACGCGGACACTGCCATGCTCCCACCATCCTGCGCCCTGGGTGGCCACAGTCCTCAACCGGGGTGGGGCACGTCGCCCTCCGGGGTGTGCACAGCCGCCGCACAGGGGCGCGCGGGAGCATGCACGGGGCGCGCGGATCGTCCGCCGGCGGCCGGGGTCAGGCGCGGGGCGCGAGGCCGTGCACGGCGTAGTCCACGACCAGGTCGGCGTACTCGTGGGTGAGCGGCAGGGTGCGCAGCAGCCAGCGGTGCGTGAGGGGTCCGACGAACAGTTCGAGGGCGATACGCGGGTCGATCCCGGCCCGCACCTGTCCCGCCCGCTGCGCGGCGCGCAGCCGTGTGACATACAACTCGAGCTGCGGTTCGAGCAGCTTTTCGACGAACCGGGCCCCGACCTCCGCATTGACCACGCCCTCCGCGGCGAGCGCGCGGGCCGGTGCGTCGTAGCCGGGGGTGTTCATCTCGTCGACGGTGGCGCGCAGGACCAGGCGGAGGTCTGCGGCGAGGTCGCCGGTGTCGGGGATCTCGTAGCCGCCGGAACCGGCCGCTTCTGCGGCCTGCTCCGCGAGGTCGAGGAACGCCTCGAGGAGGACGGCGGCCTTGGAGGGCCACCAGCGGTAGATCGTCTGCTTGCCGACGCCGGCGCGGGAGGCGATGCCCTCGATGGTGGTCTTCGCGTAGCCGATCTCGCCGACGAGGGTGAGGGCGGCGTCGTAGATCGCGCGGCGGGAGCGCTCGCTGCGGCGGGAGGAGTCGGGGGCCTTCGTGTCGGTCATGCGGTCAAGCTACCAACCGGTGAACCGAGACGTCTCGTCTCAGCCCTCGTCTCAGCCCTCGTCGCTGACGGCGTCGCGGGGCGGCCAGGCGTCGCCCCACTCCGCGTCCCTGGCGTCCTTGTAGCGGGCGCCGTGGCGCTTGGTCACCGTGTCCCGGCCCAGCCCCTCGTCCCTGGTGCACACGTCGAGCAGGACAAGGCCCTTGCGGATCTGCGGCTTGCGGGTGACGCGGGCGGCGGCCGGCTCGGGCTCCAGGGGCGGGTGGGTGGCGGCGACGTAGCTGAACTTCTCGTCCTCGTACGGCAGCGAGCCGCCCTTGATCTGGCGGTGCAGGGAGGAGCGGGAGACCCGGGCGGCGAAGTGGCACCAGTCGGAGCCCGGCTCGATGGGGCAGGCGGCGCTGTGCGGGCAGGGCGCGGCGATCCGCAGTCCGGCGGCGACCAGGGCGTCGCGGGCCTCGATGATCCGCGCGTAGCCGTCGGGGGTGCCGGGCTCCACGACGACGACGGCCCGGGCGGCGCGGGCGGCCTCGGCGACGACGGCGGCGCGGTCGGCGGGGGTGAGTTCGTTGAGGACGTACGAGACGGTCACGAGATCGGTGCTCTCGATGCGGAGCGTCGAACTGATACGGGAGCGCTGCCAGTGCGCGTCGCGGAGCGCGGGCACCTGGGAGGCCGCGGCCAGCTCCCGCCCGAGCGCGAGCGCGGGCTCGGCCCAGTCCAGCACGGTCGTCGCCGGCGCCCCGTCCCACACGTCGGCCACCGCCCAGCTCGCGGCGCCGGTGCCGCCGCCGATGTCGGTGTGCGTCCCGGGCACCCACCCCGGCACCGCGGCCCGCAACGCGTCGAGCGCGGCCCGCACCGCCTCGAACGTCGCCGGCATCCGGTACGCGGCGTAGGCGACGACGTCACCGCGGTCCCGGAGGATGGGCGCGGCGGTGGGCGTCTCCCCCCGGTAATTGGCGATCAGCCGCTCGACGGCCCGCGCGGCCTGCGTGGGCGGCAGCCCGTCCAGCAGCCGCGCGAGGGCGACGCGGAGGGTGTCGGCGGTGGGGGTGGAGGGGGTCACCGAGAGAGTGTACGTGGGGGTGGGTGGTCGCTGCGCGGGGCCGTTCCCCTCCCCGCCCCTTCCCGAACCGGGGCAAGCCCCGGACCCCGTACCACGCTCCGCGCGGTGGCCTCAAACGCCGGCCGGGCTGGAGTTGCCGGGCACATCCAGCCCCCGCCGGCGATTGAGGCGCGGGGCTCGGGGCAGCGCCCCGACGAGACCGGCACGCTTCCAGCCCGCCGGCGATTGAGGCGCGGGTCCGGGCAGAGCCCGGTTCGGGAAGGGGCGGGTAGGGGACAAGCCCGCCGCAGGCGCCGCGCGTACCCCCGCCCGCCCCCTCAGACCGACTCCGCCCTCCGCTGCCACGGCCTGCAAAGGCCGACGAAGCACCCCACCGCCCCCACACCGCAGACCAGCTGCACCACAGCCATCGGCACCGCCGTCCCCTCCCCCGCGATACCGACCAGCGGTGACGCGACCGCGCCGATCAGGAACGACGCCGTGCCGATCAGCGCCGACGCCGAGCCGGCCGCGTGCGGCGTGCGCATCAGGGCGAGCGCGTTCGTGTTCGGCATCGCCAGTCCCATCGCGGACATCAGCACGAACAGCCCCGCCGCGACCGGGAACAGCCCCACCTCGCCGAAGACGCCCGCCGTCATGAGAAGCAGCGCGGTCGCCGACAGGACGATGACCGCGAGGCCGAAGCCGAGCGCCTTGTCCAGGCTGACCCGGCCGACGAGGAGCCGGCCGTTGATCTGGCCGACGGCGATCAGACCGATCGAGTTGACGCCGAAGAGCAGGCTGAACATCTGCGGCGAGCCGCCGTAGATCTCCTGCACCACGAACGGCGACGCCGCGACGTACGCGAACAGCGCGGCGAAGGCGAGCCCACCGGTGAGCATGTAGCCGGCGAAGACCCGGTCGGCGAGCAGGCCGCGCATGGTGCGCAGCGCCTGGCCGACTCCGCCGCTGTGCCGCTTCTCCACCGGCAGGGTCTCGTGGAGCCACTTGACGACGACGAGCGTGAGCAGCGCGCCCACAGCGGTGAGGACGACGAAGATGCCGCGCCAGTCGGTGACGCGCAGCACCCCGCCGCCGATGACCGGCGCGATGATCGGTGCGACGCCCGATATCAGCATCAGGGTGGAGAAGAACCGGGCCATGTCCACGCCGTCGTAGAGGTCGCGCACCACCGCGCGGGCGATGACGATGCCGGCCGCGCCGGCGAGACCCTGCAACAGCCGGAAACCGATGAGCATTTCGACGGTCGGCGCGAACGCGCAGATCGCGGTGGCGACGACGTAGACGAGCATCCCGGCAAGCAGCGGCCGGCGGCGCCCCCACTTGTCGCTCATGGGGCCGACGACGAGCTGGCCGAGGGCCATGCCGGCGAGGCATGCGGTGAGCGTGAGTTGGACGGTCGCGGCGGGCGCGTTCAGGGAGTGGGTGACGGCGGGCAGCGCCGGGAGGTACATGTCCATGGACAGCGGCGGAAGCGCGGTGAGTCCGCCGAGGACCAGCGTGACGAGGAGCCCGGACCGGCGGGCCGCGACAACACCGGTGGAAGTGGGGCGCACCGCCGAGGGTGCGGGCCCGGATGCCGGTCCGGAGTGAGTGGTCTGTCCCTGTTTGCGCTGGCCGCTCTCCGGCATCTACCGCTCCTGTTCCTATTTTCAACATCTATGCTCTCAGCTCGTCCGGACTGATCGAGACCTTTTCTGCGTGAACATTCGGCATGGACAGGGGTGGGCGAACAATGAGCGACACCGTGCGGTGGGGCGTACTGGCGACCGGAGGCATGGCCGCCCGGTTCGTCGAGGACCTGAAGAACATGCCGGACGCCGAGGTCGTGGCGGTGGCGTCGCGTACGGAGGCGTCCGCCAAGGCCTTCGCCGACCGGTTCGGAATACCCCGGGCGTACGGCGATCAGGCATCGCTCGCGGCCGACGCGGACGTCGATGTGGTGTACGTCGCAACGCCGCACTCCGCGCACCGGGCCGCGGCCGGGCTGTGCCTGGAGGCCGGGAAGCCGGTGCTCTGCGAGAAGCCGTTCACCCTGAACGCGGCGGAGGCCGCGGAGCTCGTCGAACTGGCCCGCGCCCGCGGCGTGTTCCTCATGGAGGCCATGTGGATGTACTGCCACCCGGCCGTCCGCCGTATCGCCGAGCTGGTGCACGAAGGGGCGATCGGTGAAGTGCGCACCGTGCAGGCGGACTTCGGGCTGGCGGGCCCATTCGCCCCGGAGCACCGGCTGCGGGACCCCGCGCTCGGCGGCGGCGCCCTGCTCGATCTCGGCGTCTACCCGGTCTCCTTCGCCCAACTGCTGCTCGGTGAGCCGGACCGGGTGCAGGCCGACGCGCTGCTGTCGCCCGAGGGCGTGGACCTCAACACCGGGATGCTGCTCGGCTGGTCGGACCGGGGCGCGACGGCGCTGCTGTCCTGCTCGATCACGGCCGCCACTCCGGTGACCGCGTCCGTGACCGGCACGGCGGGCCGGATCGACGTGCCCGACGGCTTCTTCTTCCCCGAGCGATTCGTCCTGCACCGCGACGGCGAGGAGCCCGAGGAGTTCCTCTTCGACGGCCGCCGGGACTCGCTGGAGCACGAGGCGGCGGAGGTGATGCGCGCCGTGCGGGCGGGCGAGAAGGAGTCGCCCCTCGTTCCGCTGGACGGCACGCTCGCCGTGATGCGGACGCTCGACGCGGTCCGTGACCGCATCGGCGTCCGCTTCCCGAGCGAGACGGTCCCCGCCCAGGCCGGCGCTTAGACCGACTGCAGACCGGGGTTGCCCGCCTCGGTCACGAACGAGGCCGTCGTGGTGACCGGCGCGTAGGCGCCGTCGAGGACGCGGTCGCGGGAGGCGGGGCAGCCGCCCCAGGCGTCCATGCTGAGCCTGGGGTCGGCGTTGAGGTCGAGCCTGCGCCTGGAGAAGTTGACCCGCTGCGGCACGACGTTCCAGGTGGCGGTGGAGGCGCGCCAGCCGTCGATCAGCACACCGTTCTCCGGCGTCCGGTCGGCGTAGTTGCTCTCCGTCTCGTGGTCGTCCCAGGTGACGACGAAGGGGTGGGCGACGGCCGCCCTCAGCTCGGGTGAGTGGGTGGTGTGCACGGGTGTCATGTGGCCCTCCCCTGTCGGCTGTTGTCAGTCGCATTGGAGTCGGAGCCGACGAATCCGTGTTGTCGCAGACACGACATCCGCATGGCGGTCGGACGAGTTCCGTGCAGGGCACAGGCGCGTACGCTGCGGGCCATGGACGGAGCACTGAGGATCGCGGTGGTGACGGGCGCGGGTTCCGGCATCGGCCGGAGCGTCGCACTCGAACTGGCACGAACGGGACAGGATGCGGCCGCCGGTCCGGGGGTTGGCCCGAAGTGGGCAGTGGCACTGGCCGGTCGGCGCAACGAGACGCTCGAGGAGACCGCGGCGCTGATCCGCGACGTCCGGCCGGACGCGGAGGTGCTGTGCGTCCCGGCGGACGTGACGGACCCCGGGGCGGTGGCCGCGCTGTTCTCCGCCGTCCGGGAGCGCTACGGCCGGCTGGACCTGCTGTTCAACAACGCGGGCACGTTCGGCCCCGGTGGCGTCCGCTTCGAGGACCTGCCGTACGAGGCGTGGCGCAAGGTCGTCGACACCAATCTGACGGGCGCGTTCCTGTGCGCGCAGGCGGCGTTCCGCCAGATGAAGGAGCAGACGCCCCAGGGCGGCCGGATCATCAACAACGGCTCCATCTCGGCGCACACGCCGCGCCCCAACTCCGCGCCGTACACGGCCACCAAGCACGCCCTCACGGGCCTGACCAAGTCCCTGTCACTGGACGGCCGGCCCTACTCGATCGCCTGCGGCCAGATCGACATCGGCAACGCGGCCACCGACATGACGAGCGCCATGCGGTCGGGTGTCCTCCAGGCCAACGGCGAACTGGCCCCGGAGCCGGTGATGGACGTGGGCGACGTGGCCCGGACCGTACGGCACATGGCGGAACTGCCACTGGAGGCGAACGTGCAGTTCGCGACGGTGCTGGCGACGAACATGCCGTACATCGGGCGCGGCTGACGGCTGTCAGCCGTCCCCCAGGGAACGCTTCACCACCCGGTCCAGCTGGGTCGCGAACACCTCCGCCGCGTCCGGGGTCAGGGTGCGCAGCGCCACCATGGCCGTGATGATGACGTCGCACAGCTCGGACTCCACGTCCTGCCAGCTGTGCGTGGTGCCCTTGCGCGGGTTCTGGCCCTTCGCTCCGATGACCGCCTGGGCGACCTCGCCGACCTCCGCGGAGAGCTTCAGCACCCGCAGCAGCACCTCCTGCTCGGGCGGGTACGTGTTGCTCTCCCGCAGCCAGGCGTGCAGGCGGCCGACGCTCTCCCAGTGATCCCGCTCGTCCGTGCGCTCCATGGCCGCCAGCCTGCCACGGCCCCGCCCGCCGGCGGGCCGGCGGACCCGTGGTTTCAATTCCGTCACGCTCGGAAGACTTCCGGTGGGGAAGGAAGCGCGCTACGCCGCAACGGACCAGTGGGGGGCGGGAGTTGGGCTTTCGATGCGCCGCGTGCGACGGCCCGGACGCCCATTGGGACGCCGGCCGGCGCTCCGCCCTGTGCACGCCCTGCGAACTCGCCGGGCCGACTCCTCGCGACCCCCTGCGCCTCGGCGACATCCTGACGGCCACGGGCGACGCCCTGACGTTCGTGGCCCGTACGGCCACCGCCCCGAAGCGCGGCCTGACCGCCTGCCGGGAGTGCGGCGCGCCGGCGGAGTGGTACCGCACCACCGGCGGCCGCTGGATGCTGATGGAGCCGGGCGCCCAGACCACCGCCTCGGTCCCGCCGGGCCGCCGCTGGCGCGTCGCGGGCGACGGCACCGCGGTCAACTTACGCGGCGCCGCACCCGCCGACACCTGCCGCGTCAGCCACTCCGACGTCTGCCCGGCCCACACCGCCCCACCCGACACCACGACGCTGCTCGCCCTATGGCAGCGCAACGCCCGCCAGCGGGCGTGAGGCGGAGGAGCGGGCCGCGCGAGGTCAGTGCTCGCGCAGTTGCGAAGACAGGGCGGTGAGGGTCCGGGCGGTCTCGGCCAGGCTCGTGGCGGCGGCCTCCAGCTCCGAGGCGACGCGGGGAGCGGCGGGAAGGGCGGAGGAGGCGGGGGCGACCGCTGTGCCGCGGTAGCCGATGGGGCCCTCGTCGCAGCGCTGGTAGTAGCCGGTGAGCACCTGCCCGGCGGGCGCCTCGGCGAAGCGGACCCGGGCGAGCTGGATCTCGGACCCGCCGGCGTTGCGGGTGATGTCGAGCCGGTAGTGGCGGTAGGCCCGGGCGCCGGTACGGAGGTGGAACTCCTTCGTCTCGCCGAAGCGACTGGCGAACGTCTCGCCCCTCCGGGTGTCCAGGTCAGTGTGCCGGGGCCTGCTGTCAGCACCTGGGCTCGCGGCCATGACCGTGTCCGCCATAACAACCAGCTCCCAACTTCGTGTGTGATGCGGAGGTGAGGGGTGAGCCTCGACGGCGGAAGACGTGGAAGACGTCCTACCGGACGGAGCCCGACTTCACGTGCACGGCTGGCGCCCCGCCCCCGGGCGCACCCGGATGAGCCGACCGGATACAGCCTGGGGGCGGGGGGTTCAGGAAGCCGGCGCGCTTCGCGCGCGAGGAGATGTGCTGCCGCTGTGGGTCAGCGGAAGACGCCGCTGTAGGCGTTGAGGGCGGGCTGGCCGCCGAGGTGTGCGTAGAGGACGTTCGAGTCCTTGGGGATGTCGCCGCCGCGGACGAGGTCGATGAGGCCGGCCATCGACTTGCCCTCGTACACCGGGTCGATGATCACGCCTTCGAGGCTTCCGGTGAGTGTGATGGCATCGAGGGTGGACTGGACGGGGATGCCGTAGAGGTCGCCGGCCCAGCCTTCGAGCACGGTGATCTCGTCGTCGCGCAGGTCCCGGCCGAGGTTGATGAGCTCGGCGGTGTTGCGGGCGATCTTTTCGACCTGAGCACGGGTTTCGTCGATCTTGGCCGAGGCGTCGATGCCCAGGACGCGGCGGGGCCGGTCCTGGCCGGCGAACCCGGAGATCATGCCGGCGTGGGTGCTGCCGGTGACGCTGCACACCACGATGGTGTCGAAGAAGACGCCGAGCTCGCGTTCCTGCTGTTCGACCTCGTAGGCCCAATTGGCGAAGCCGAGGCCGCCCAGGCGGTGGTCGGAGGCGCCGGCCGGAATGGCGTAGGGGGTGCCGCCGGCGGCGCGGACGTCGTCGAGGGCCTGGTTCCAGCTTTCCTTGAAGCCTATGCCGAAGGCGGCCCGCTCAAGGCGGACGTCGGCGCCCATGATGCGGGACAGGAGGATGTTGCCGACCTTGTCGTTGACTGCGTCGGGCCAGTCGACCCAGCTCTCCTGGACGAGGACAGCCTTCATACCGAGGCGGGCGGCGACTGCGGCTACCTGCCGGGTGTGGTTGGACTGGATCCCGCCGATGGTGACCAGGGTGTCGGCGCCTTCGGCCAGGGCGTCGGGGACGAGGTATTCGAGTTTGCGGGTCTTGTTGCCGCCGAAGGCGAGCCCGCTGTTGCAGTCCTCCCGCTTGGCCCAGATCCGGGCCCCGCGCAGATGGTCGCTGAGCCGGTCCAGCGGATGGATGGGGCTGGGACCGAACAGCAGGGGGTAACGGTCGAAACTGGCCAGAGACATCGTGACTCCTAGAAGGACAGGGCTCCCAAAGCCCAGCGCGGGAGTTACTCAGGGCGGGGGCGTGCCGCCCGCGCCGTAGTCGTGGTGTTCCTCGTCGGGGAAGGGGGCGTCCAGCAACGGAGCGAGGGTCTGCCAGTTGGCGTGGACGGCGGCTGCTGCCCCGTCGACGTCTCCTTCTTCGCAGAGGGCGATGATCTTTTCGTGCTGTGCGACCGACCCCCGGCCGCTCAGCGAGGAGAAGCGCAGCCGCTCGACTCGGCGCAGTACCGGCGTGAACTGCTCGAGGACGGAGCGAACTGCCGTGTTCGCACTGGCCGTCACCGCGACGTCATGGAACTCGTCGTCGGCGGCGAGCGCCGCGTCCACGTCGTTGTCGGCCAGAGCACGAGCGAAGCGGGCATTGGCTGCTCGCATGACGTCCAACTCGGCTGTCGAAAGATTGGGAAGCGCCTCACGGATCGCGAGGACGTGCATGGCGGCCGTGACGGACTGGGCGGCCCGTTCCGCACGGGCGTCCAGAGGGCTGACGATGGTGTAACGACCGGGCTTGGTGCGCACCAGGCCGGCCTGTTCCAACCGGGCCAGGGCCTCCCGTACCGGAGTGCGGCTCACTCCCAGCCACTCCACCAGATCGCCGTCGTTGAGCCGTTCACCCGGTGCCAGTGTGCCGGCGACGATCGCGTCCCGGATCGCCTTGTAGGCGTTCTCCCGAAGCAGTGATCTGGAAACGAGCCCTCGGCTCTGCGGAACTGGCATGCAATATATTGCGCACCGCGTACTGGGCCCGTCAAGGGTTCCCGGGGCATCAAAACGCAACGTGCAACATATTCCTGATGGGAACAGCCGGTGCTGAGCCGCCTGACGGGGCAAGCCCCCGAAAGACCGGAAAGGGCCTCCGACACAGGTCGGAGGCCCTTCCAAGGCAACGTCACAGGTGGCGGCAGACGAGTCGGGCTGTACGCCGGGTTCTGTCGCCCGGTCGCCTCGCGGCGGCCGGGGAGACGGCCATCCATCTAGGACCGGCGTTGCCACCGGCCTCGTGCGGTCTACCCGCGGACTCGGGCGGGCCGCCCTCGATCGTCCGCGCAGGACCACCTCGCGGCGGTCCCTCTTGACCTTGCTCCGGGTGGGGTTTACCTAGCCGCCTGAGTCACCCCAGGCGCTGGTGGTCTCTTACACCACCGTTTCACCCTTACCGAGGACCGAGGTCCCCGGCGGTCTGTTTTCTGTGGCACTGTCCCGCGGGTCACCCCGGGTGGCCGTTAGCCACCACCCTGCCCTGTGGAGCCCGGACGTTCCTCGGGAAGCCCCTCTCGGGACCTCACGCGGCCGTCCGCCCGGCTCGTCTGCCGTGGGGACCATGCTACCTGCCGATTCACCGGAACTCGGTCGTCTCCAGGTCGAAGCCGAACGGCTCGGGGAGGGGAAGCGGTTTTGCGATCGGGACCGTGTGTTGCTCCCGATAGTCGCCGCGTGCAGGGTCGGTGAAGAGCGTCAGGGACCAGTTGTCCCGGTCCACGAGGAGGTAGAGCGGAATGCCGCCCTGGGCATAGCAGCGGCGCTTGGTCTCCCGGTCGCCATGCGGGCGGGTCGAGGTGACCTCCAGCACCATCGTCACTCCGTCGCAGGGCATCCAGGAGCCCGCGCCTTCGAACAGGTTCAGTTCAGCGGGGGCGAGGGTGCAGTCCGGGATGACGTGGTTTCTCACGGCATTCGGGACCGACTGCAGTGTCAGCCCCTTGTTTCCGGAGAAGTCCATGTCCGTCTGCGATCGCCTGATGATCTGCTTGACGATCTTGTTGATGTAGTTCTCGTGGTCCCCGTCCGGCGGCGGTGTCACGACGATCTCCCCCTCGATCAACTCCGCCCGGAACCCCTCCGGCGTGTCCAGCGCCAGGAAGCCCTCCAGCAGAACGTCCGCGTCCTGCGTGATCGGTACGTGCGTCATGGCAGTCATGTCGTCAGCGTCGGACATCGAGGCACCCGCCGTCCGTGTGATCGGGATCGTTCCCTCGATCGTGGCACAGAGCCCCCGTCCACGGGCCCGACGTCGCTTGACCTTGTCGCAGCGTCAACGTTTCTACTGGTCCCATGCGAATCGGAGAGATCGCCGCGCTGGTGGGGGTGACCCCGCGGGCCGTGCGGCACTACCACCACCTCGGGCTGCTGCCCGAGCCCGTCCGGCGGGCCAACGGATACCGGGAGTACGGGATACGCGACGCCGTGCTGCTCGCCCGGGTCCGGCGGCTGACCGAGCTCGGACTCGGGCTCGACGAGGTGCGGGACGTGGTCGCGGACGACGCCGGGCGGGATCTCGTCGAGGTGCTCGAGGAGCTGGACGAGGACCTCGCGCGGCAGGAGGCGCTGATCCACCGGCGGCGGACCCGGCTGGCCGTGCTCCTCGCGCAGGCCCGCGGCGGCGAGCTGACCGCGGAGGGGCCGGTGTCGCCGCTGCTGGCGGAGGTGTTCGGGGACATGGCCCGTACGTCCGCCGCCCTGCCCGGACCGGAGCCCGCGATGGCGGCCAAGGACCGCGAGCTGCTGGCGCTGCTGGACACCGTGGCGCCGACGCCGGAGCAGGAGCGGCTGATGGGGACGATGCGCCGGATCACCGAGGCGCCGGGGGCGATGGAGCGGGCGTACGCGCTGTACGCGGCCCTCGACGCGCTCGCGGACGCCGACCCGGACGATCCACGGGTCGAGGAGAGCGCCCGGGAGCTGGCCGACATGCTGCCCGACGAGGTCGCGGCCCAACTCGATGCCCGGGGCGGCGTCCCGGACGACGGTTTCCTGGACGTCTACCTCGCCGACCTCTCCCCCGCCCAGGCCGCGGTCGTGATCCGCGCCCTGCACCTGCTCGTGGAGCGTGCCCGATGAGCCGCCTCGTGCGGGTGCTGCGGACCGTCGCGTACGCGGTGCTGCCCGCCGAGGTGCTGCTCGCCGTCTGCCTGGTGGCCGGCGTGGCGGTCCCGCTGCCCGTCCTCGCCGCCGCCGAGGCTGCCGTCGTGCTGCTGCTGGGCGCCGAGGTGTACGCGTACGTGACGCTGCGCAGGCGCGGCCTGGCCCCGCGGGAGGCGGTGGCGGAGCTGGTGCCCGTACCCGTGCTGCGGCTGGCGGGGCACGAACTGCGGCTGATGCGCAGCCTGTTCCTGTGGGCCGGGCGGCGGCGTGACGGCGTCGGGCCGGGCGACCGGGCCTTCGGGCACGCGAGGGACCAGGCGGCGCTGATGTACGGCTTCACGTTCGCGTGTGTCGTGGAGACGGTGGCCGTGTCGTATCTGCTGCTGGACTGGCCGGTCGTGCACGCGGTGATGCTCGTCCTGGACGTCTACACCGTGCTGTTCATGCTGGGCCTGCAGGCCGCCTCGGTCACCCGCCCCCACGTCCTGTCGGCGGACACGCTGCGGCTGCGCCAGGCCGGCCATGTGGACCTGCGCATACCGCTGGCCCGGATCGCCGCCGTCCGCCACGAGCTGCGCTTCACGCACGAGGAGCAGGACGGCGTCCTCGATCTGAAGGTCGCCGCGCAGACGTCGGTGACGCTGGAGCTGTCCGAGCCGGTGACCCACGTCGGTCTGCTGGGGCGGGAGCGGCCCGTGCGCACGGTCCGGGTCCATGCCGACGACGCGAGGGCCTTCGCGAAGGCGCTGCGGGAGGCGGTGAGCGGGGAGCGCCCGGCGCAGGCGCCGGTCACGCCGGCGTGAACCGTACCTTCGCCCGCGCCGGGTCCGCCTCGGTGAGGCGGACCTGCAGCCGCTCTCCCAGAGGCAGCGGCGTGCCGTCGCCGTCGATACGGGCCACCACCGCCGGGTCCTCGAGCTGGACGGTGCCTGCGGAGGGGTCGTTGTCCTTGAGGTCCACGACGACCGCGTCGAAGAGTTCACCGATCCGGTCCTGCAGCACGACCGCCTCCAGGAGGTCGACGCACTCCCGCTCCACGGTGTTGCCCCGGCGCGCGCCGACGGCCATCTCCGCGGGCAGCGCCTCCAGGGCGGCGCTCACCCACTCCGGCGGCTCGTGGCCCGCGACGGCGGCGAGGCACAGCTCGCCCGCGTAACGGTCGACGAGCCGGCGCAGCGGCGCGGTGCAGTGGGTGTACTCGGCGGCGACCGCGGCGTGGACGGCGGGCACGGGCAGGACGCCGCCGGTGAACGCCGAGTACCCGGCGCCGCGCAGCAGGGTCGTGCACTCCTCCAGGAAGGCGGCGTTGCGGGGTTCGCGCGGGTCGAGGGAGCGGACGAGCTCGGCGTACGAGACGTGGTGCGGCCAGTCGACGTGCAGGGCCTGCGCGGAGCGGCGCAGCCGCGCCACGGCTCCGTCGGGGGCGGTCGGCAGGGTGCGCAGGATGCCCGTGCCCGACGCGGTCATCAGGCGGGCGGCGGCCATGCCGGTGAGGAGGGAGATCTGGGCGTTCCACCCGTCGGCGGGGCGCGGGGCGCGGTAGGCGAGGGCGTAGGAACCGTCGTCCCGTTGCTCGATCTCCTGCTCGGGAACGTTCAGCGAGATGCCCCCGCGCTCGATCTCGAGCGACTCGCGCAGCTTCCCGATCTCCCTCAGCAGGGCGAGCGGTTCCTCCGCGGTGCCGGTGTCGATCTGCCGCTGTGCGCCCTCGTAGTCGAGCCGGGCGCGGCTGCGGACGAGTGCGCGGCGGACGTCGGCGGTGACCGTACGCCCCTCGCCGTCGAGGTCGATCCGCCACAGCAGCGCGGGGGCGCTCTGGCCGGGGAGCAGGCTCGCGGCGTCCTCGGAGAGGACGGGCGGGTGGAGGGGGACCTTCACGTCGGGGAAGTACAGGGTCTGCACCCTGCGGTGGGCCTCCGAGTCCAGCACCCCGCCGGGTGCCACGAAGGCGGCGACGTCGGCGATCGCGTAGTGGACGCGGAAGCCGCCGGCCCGGCGGGCGAGATGCATCGCCTGGTCGAGGTCGACGGAGGCGGGCGGGTCGACGGTGAAGAAGGGGATGTCCGTCGCGTCCTCTTCGGGCAGCCGCGGCGCCTTCGCCGCGGCCTCGGCCTCCGCGAGGACCGCCGCGGGGAAGCCGTCCGGCACGTCGAGCGTCGTGCGCAGCTCACGCAGGGCGGCGCGCAGCGGGGCCTCGGCTGCGCCGGTCACGGTCATCTGGCGGCGGGGCATGGACCGAGCGTAGGACGGGGCGGGGGTGGTGGCATTTCGGCGGTCCCGGCGCTTTGTACCCTTGCGCGGGGCCGCACCCCCACCCGTGTTCGTACGAAGGAGACCGCCGTGCTTGTCCTGTTGCCGCCGTCGGAGGGCAAGGCCGCTGCCGGCCGCGGGGCTCCGCTGAAGCCGGAGTCGCTGTCGCTGCCGGGGCTCGCCGGGGCACGGGCCGCCGTGCTGGACGAGCTGGTCGAGCTGTGCGCGGCCGACGAGGAGAAGGCGCGGCAGGTGCTCGGGCTGAGCGAGGGCCTGCGCGGCGAGATCGCGAAGAACGTGGAGCTGCGGACGGCCGGTACCCGGCCGGCCGGCGAGCTCTACACGGGCGTGCTGTACGACGCCCTGGGCCTGGCCACGCTGGACGCGGCCGCGCGCGGGCGGGCCCGGAAGTCACTGCTGGTGTTCTCCGGGCTGTGGGGCGCGGTGCGGGTCGGCGACCGTATCCCGCCGTACCGCTGCTCGATGGGGGTCAAGCTGCCGGGGCTCGGCAATCTGGGCTCGTACTGGCGGGGCCCGATGGAGTCCGCGCTGCCTCAGGCGGCCGGCGGCGGGCTGGTGCTGGACCTGCGCTCGTCGGCGTACGCGGCGGCGTGGAAGCCGACGGGCGAGGTGGCGGACCGTACGGCGACGGTGCGGGTGCTGCACTCGCAGATCGTCGACGGCGTCGAGAAGCGCTCGGTGGTCAGCCACTTCAACAAGGCGACGAAGGGCCGGCTCGTACGGAGCCTGCTGGAGGCGGGCACGGCGCCGAGGTCCCCGGCGGCGCTGGTGGAGGCGCTGCGGGACCTCGGGTACGTGGTGGAGGCGCAGGCGCCTCAGCGGGCGGGGAAGGCGTGGGGGCTCGACGTGGTGGTGTCGGAGATCCACTGACGCCGTATTGCACCCTGTGCAACGTTCGTTGTGTACCGCGCTTCCGCTGGGCAGGATGGGCGCATGATCTCCGTGCTGGACCTCGCCCCCGTGATCCCCGTCGTCGTCATCGACGACGCCGCCGACGCCGTGCCGCTCGCCCGCGCCCTGGTCGAGGGCGGGCTGCCCGCGATCGAGGTGACGCTGCGGACCCCGGCCGCGCTCGACGCGATCCGCGCGATCGCGGCGGAGGTACCGGAGGCGGCCGTCGGCGCGGGCACCGTGATCACGCCCTCGGGCGTCACCTCGGCGGTGGCGGCCGGGGCGCGCTTCCTGGTCGGCCCCGGGTGGACGGACACGCTCCTGGACGCGATGCGGGCGTCCGGGGTGCCGTTCCTGCCTGGTGTCTCGACGGCGTCGGAGGTCGTGGCGCTGCTGGAGCGCGGGGTGAGCGGGATGAAGTTCTTCCCGGCGGAGGCGGCGGGCGGCATCCCGTATCTGAAGTCCCTCGCCGGTCCGCTTCCCCAGGCCCGTTTCTGCCCCACGGGCGGGGTGTCCCTGGCGTCGGCGCCGGCGTATCTCGGGCTGCCGAACGTGGCGTGCGTGGGCGGTACGTGGATGCTGCCGGCGGACGCGGTACGGGCCGGGGACTGGGCGCGGGTCGCGGGGCTGGCACGGGAGGCGGCGGGGTTGGGGTCGTGAGCGGCCGGGTGGCGCCTGCGGCGGGCTGTTCCCCCTCCCCGCCCCTTCCCGAAACCGGGGCAAGCCCCGCACCCCGGTACCGCGCTTCGCGCGGTGGCCTCAATCTCCCCCTACGGCCTGGCGGCCGTGGGTGGGGGCACCTCCCACGCCGCCAGGCGTAGGGGGAGTACCCCCAGGCCGGGCTGGATTTCGCTCCGCGAAATCAGCCTCGCCGGCGATTGAGGCGCGGGTCCGGGCAGAGCCCGGTTTCGGGAAGGGGCGGGGAGGGGAACACGCCCGCGCAGCGGACCGCCCCGCCCCCACCCTCACCGCAGGTGCGACGTGTCGTTCAGCAGCCGCAGCGACGCGTTGCCGTCCGCGTAGTACGCCACCGCCGACAGCGACGCCGCCGACAGTTCCATGCGGAACAGGGACTCCGGCGGGGCGCTCAGGGCCAGGCGGACCAGTGTCTTGACCGGGGTCACGTGGGTGACCACCAGCACCGTGCGGCCCTGGCTGCGGGCCTGGCTGCGGGCCAGGAGCTTGTCGCGGGTCGCCGCGACCCGGCGCGCCACCGTGGCGAAGCTCTCGCCGCCGCCCGTCGGCGTGGCCTTCGGGGAGGCGAGCCATGCGTCGAGGTCGTCGGGGTACCGCTCCCGTACCTCCGCGTACGTCAGGCCCTCCCACGCGCCGAAGTCGGTCTCGCGCAGGCCCTCTTCGAGGGTCACCCCGAGGCCGAGCCTCGCGGCGACCGCGTCCGCGGTCTCGCGGCAGCGGCGCAGCGGGGAGCTGACGATCTCCTGGATCGTGCCGCGCTCCGCGAGGGCCGCGGCGACGGCCTCTGCCTGGCGGCGGCCCACGGCGGAGAGCACCGGGTCGCTGCCGCCGCTGCCGGAGAACCGCTTCTCGGGGGTCAGGACCGTCTCCCCGTGCCGGAGCAGCACGAAGGTGGCGGGCAGCCCCATGTCGGGCGGGCCCCATCCCGGCGCGGGGGCGGCCTCGGGGGCCGGTTCCGTGACGGTGACGGCCGTGGCCGGCCCGGGGGCGCCGAGCCCGACTCCGGCCGGGGCCTCGGCGGAGACCTCGGCCGTCGTCCGCCCCATCGCCGCCCGGGCCTTCGCCGCGCCCACCGCCGCGTCGCCGACCACGCGCGCCGCCTCCGCGTCGCGCGCGTCGAGCGCCGCCATGGAGCGCGACGGCTCCCACTGCTTGCCCTTCTTGCCCGCGTCCATCGCCTCGTTGGCGAGCCGGTCCGCGTGCTTGTTGCGCTCGCGCGGGATCCACTCGTACGTGACCCGGCCGGGCGGGAAGACCCGGGCGGCCTCGGCCGCCAGGGGCTTCATGTCCGGGTGCTTGATCTTCCAGCGGCCCGACATCTGCTCGACGACGAGCTTGGAGTCCATCCGTACGCGGACGACCGCCTCCGGGTCGAGCGCGTGGGCGGCTCTGAGGCCGGCGACCAGGCCCTTGTACTCCGCGACGTTGTTCGTCGCGACGCCGATGTACTCGGCGGCCTCGGCGAGAGGTTCGCCGGAGACCGGGTCGAGGACGACCGCGCCGTAGCCGGCGGGGCCCGGGTTGCCCCGGGAGCCGCCGTCGGCCTCGACGACGAACTCCCGCATCAGAGTCCCGATTCGGACGTACGGATGAGGATGCGACGGCAGTTCTCGCAGCGCAGCACCGTGTCGGGCGCGGCGGCGCGGACGTCGTTCAGCTCGGTGATGTTCAGCTCGAGCTGGCAGCCCTCGCAGCGGCGCTGGAACAGCCGGGCCGCGCCCACTCCCCCCTGCTGGACGCGCAGCTTCTCGTACAGCTTGAGCAGGTCGGCCGGGACGGAGGCGGCGACGAGCTCGCGCTCCTTGGTGACCGACGCGGTCTCGCCGTCGATCTCCTGCTCGGCGGCGTCCCTGCGGGCGACGGCGTCGTCGACCTTGCCCTGCACGGAGGAGACCCGCTCGGTCAGCTCGGCGACGCGCTCCTGCAGGGACTCGCGGCGCTCCATGACCTCGAGGACGATGTCCTCCAGGTCGCCCTGGCGCTTGGCGAGGGAGACGATCTCGTGCTGCAGGTTCTCCAGGTCCTTGGGCGAGGTGATCGCGCCGGAGTCCAGGCGGTCCTGGTCGCGGGTGGCGCGCTGGCGCACCTGGTCGACGTCCTGCTCGGCCTTGGTCTGCTCGCGGGCGGTGTCGCTCTCCTCGGTCTGCGCGGCGACGAGCAGGTCACGCAGCTGGGTGAGGTCCTTGGCGAGCGAGTCGATCTCGGCGTGCTCCGGCAGCGACGTGCGCCTGTGCGCGAGCTGCCCCAGTCGCCGGTCGAGGGCCTGGACGTCGAGAAGTCGGATCTGGTCGGCGGGGGCGGCGTTCAGTTGGGGGCTCCAGAGGAATCGTGGTGGGCGGACCAGGGGTCGGTGACCGTGCCGGAGACGTGGACCCGCAGGTCCCAGCCGTGCCGGTCGGAGATTGCGTCGAGCTGGGCCGCGGCCTGTTCGCACCAGGGCCATTCGGTGGCCCAGTGCGCGGCGTCGACGAGGCCGAGCGGTGAGTGCTGGGTGGCCTCCGACGCCGGGTGGTGGCGCAGGTCGGCGGTGAGGAAGGCATCGACGCCGGCGGCGCGTACCTGCTCGAAGAGGCTGTCGCCGGAGCCGCCGCTGACCGCGACGGTGCGCACGGTCGCGTCGGGGTCGCCGGCGAGGCGGATGCCCTGCGCGGTGGCGGGCAGGCGCTTCGCGGCGCGGGCCGCGAACTCGCGCAGTGTCTCGGGGCGGTCCAGTTCGCACACCCGGCCGAGGCCGCGGCGCCCGTTCGGGTCGGTGGCGTCGGGGACCAGGGGACGGACGACGCGCAGGTCGAGTGCGCCGGCGAGGGCGTCGGAGATGCCGGGGTCGGCGGTGTCGGCGTTGGTGTGCGCGACGTGCAGCGCGATGTCGTTCTTGATCAGGGTGTGCACGACCCGGCCCTTGAAGTGGCCGGCGGCGACGGTCGTCGTACCGCGCAGATAGAGCGGGTGGTGGGTGACGAGGAGGTCGACGCCGAGCCCGACCGCCTCGTCGACGACGTCCTGGACGGGGTCGACGGCGAACAGCACGCGGGTGACCTCGGCGCCGGGGTCTCCGCAGACCGTGCCGACGGCGTCCCACTGTTCGGCCCGCTCGGGGGGCCAGAGGGCGTCGAGCGCGGCGATGACTTCAGGCAGACGGGGCACGCAGCAAAGGCTACCTGCCCCGTCCGTCCACACGGTGTGCGCCTACTTCACGACGTCCGCTTCCCCGTCCGCTTCCCCGCCTGCGACGTCACGGTCTACTTCACGAGGAAGCCGCGCAGGTCGTCGAGGACCTCCTCGGCGGCGGTGACGCCGAGACCGAGGTACCAGGTCTCGTCGGGTACGTCCTTGGCCTGCCCGGCCTTGACGGCCCCCAGGTTCTTCCACAGCGGGTTGGACTCGGCGGTGTCGCGCTTGGTCTTCGACGGGTCGCCGTAGACGCCGGTGAAGATCCAGTCGGCGTCGGCCTCGTCCATCTTCTCCGGGCTGATCTCGGCGGCGAGGTCGTTGATCTGCTGGTTCTTCGGCCGCGGGACGCCGGCGTCGTCCAGGATCGTGCCGATGAAGGACGCCTTGGCGTAGAGACGGATCTTGCCCGGCATGTAACGGAGCATGGTGACCGTCGGCTTCTTCTCGCCGAGGTCGGTGCCGAGCTGCTTCGCCTTCTTCTCGTACGCGCCGAGCTTGGCCTCGGCCTCCGCGGTCCTGTCGAGCGCCGCGGCGTTGAGGAGGTAGTTCTCCTTCCAGGTGAAGCCCGGACGGATGGAGAAGACGGTCGGGGCGATCTGCGACAGCTCCTTGTACTTGTCGCTCGCGCGCAGCTGGCTGCCGAGGATCAGGTCCGGCTTCAGGGCGGCGATGGCCTCCAGGTTGAGGCTGTTGATGGTGCCGACGCTCTTGGGGGCGCCCGCGGCCTTCTTCAGGTACTCGGGGATGCCGTCGTCGCCCTCGGTCGGCGCGTAGCCGACCGGCTGGACGCCGAGGGAGGCGACGTTGTCCAGCTCGCCGACGTCGAGGACGACGACCCGCTTGGGCTCGGCCTTGATCTCGGTCTCGCCCAGCGCGTGGGTGATGGTGCGCGGGAACTCGCCGGGCTCGGCGTCCGTGCCCATCGCCGCGGTCTTCGCGGCGGCGTCGCCGAAGTCCTTGCCGCCCTGCGCCACGGCCTTCTTGCCACCGTCGTCGGCCTTCGCGCCGGTGTCCTCGCCGGCCTCGCCGCCGGTGCCGCAGGCGGCGAGGGAGAGGGCGGCGGCGAAGGCGACTGCGGCGGCTGTACCGCGGCGGCGTACGGACATGGCATGCTCCTGCTCTACGAACTTAGGTGGCCCTTACCTTATCCACGGCCCCGGACGGGCAGCACAACCGCCCCGTCGTTCTCAGGCAAATCGCCGCATGGCCACCCTTATGTGTGAAGGTACGCAGCTCGTGTTGTTCGGCAGGAAGTGCGATACCTAGCTTCGGAGTCCGGAGGTGAGGCATCGATGACAGCCTTGGCCATCGAGACCGCCACGGAGGACGGGGCGGTCACGGACAACAACGGCACGGACGGGGCCGCCGGAACGGGCGGCACGGAGGCCACGAGCGGGGAGCCTGCGAACGGACCGTCGAGCAGGGAGCCTTCGAGCGAGGAGCCTTCGACCGGGAACGCGGAGCCCCCGGCGACGGCCGGCGGGCCGGCCTTCACCATCACCGCGGACGGAACGTACGGAGCCCGCCTCGCCGGTACGGGCGACGCGCTGTTCCCCGAGCGCTGGACGCTCGACGGGCCCGAGCCGTACGCCGTACCGCTGCCGCTCGACCAGCCGGAGGAGCCCGAGGCGCAGGTGCTGCCGCTCGCCGACGGCCGGGTCCTGATCCGCCGCCGGGTCGCGGAGCGGCACACCTTCTCGCTGCTCTACCCGACCGGCCCCGCGACGGGCGAGCTACCCCTCGGGGCCGTCGCCGCCGAGGAGTTGACGCTGCTGCCGCCGTCACCGGACGGGGTCAGCGCGTACGCCCTGGCACCCGGCGAGCGTACGACCGGCATCTGGCTGGTGGCGGGCGGCGACGGCCCCGAGCACATCGCCGACGTCAGCGGGCACTGCTCGGGCGGAGTGTGGCTGGACCGTACGGGGCGGCTGCTCGCGCTCGACCGGACGCAGCCGGACGGCGGGCCGGTGAAGTCGGTCGCGGTCGACCTGGAGCGGGGCGGCGAGGTGACGCCGCTGCTCCAGATCGCCGAGGACAGCGACGACCGGCTGCTGCTCGCGGACGCCGACAGCGGTCTGCTGCTGGTCCGTTCGAACGCGGCGGGGCCCGGCCAGGACCTGCTCGGCTGGGGCGTGCTGGGCAGCGCGCGGCCGGTGCGGTTCCCACGGAGTCTGCGCCTGCCGGACGCGCTGGTCACACCGTTCGCCGTACAGCCGGGACAGGTGCTGATGCCCGAGAGCTGTGCGGTGGCGCTGCGGATCGACGGCGCGGCGGGCAGCTGGCTGGGCATGTGGCGCCCGGCGGACCGGCGGCTCCACCAACTCGCCGCGCCCGAGGGCTGGTTGACCGGGTCCGGCACCTGGAGCCGGGACGGGATGCTGCAACTGCCCTGCGCGACCGGGTCGATGCCGTGCGGGGTGGCCCGGGCGCAGGCGCCGGAGCCTCTCGTTCTTTCTGCAGAAACCTATCCTCAGAAGTCGGCCACAGAACCCGCACAACCGGAAGCCGCAGGTGGGGAACCATGCGAAGGCTCCGCCAGTCCTGTTGTGTGCAGGCCGGTTCCCTTGCAGCAGGCACCACTCACCGGCGGCGCGGCCCGTGGCTAGACTCTCGGGCCGGGGTGACCGGGCGCGGACCTCATGTGCGGCCGGGCGCCCTGCGACACACGTAAGCAGCGATCACACGGGGTGACTTCCCACATGTCTGAAGCCCGAACCGACACGACCCACGAGCGCCCGCAGTCCGCGGCCGCCGGGCGGGGCGACGGCGGCGGTGCCGGAAAGCACCGGGGCGGTGCGGCGACGGAGGACGCGGCGACGCAGCCGCACGGCCGGCACCGTCGCCCGTCGGGTTCCGAAGGGGCGTAGAGACGGGTCGCAAACGACCCGTCGTCGTCGTACGTCCGAGTGGGGGCGGTCGAAGCCGGTACGGCTTCGACCGCCCCTCTCTGTTGCAGACCTGCTGCGGACCTTCACAGGTAGAGCTGTCGCTGACAGGCCCGGCAGCAGGTCTTGCCGTCGCGCTTCTCGGTCTGCCGGTGCTCGCACGCCCCGGTCGTGGCGGGGGGTGCGTGAACGGGCACGGTGAACGTCGCAGGCCCCCGCTCGGTACGGGCCGCGATTCCGTCGCGAACGTGCGACTGGACGCGCACCATGTGGGCGAGCTCCGCGATGCACGGGCCGCAGGCGTACACATCACCCGTCGCACCGGGGGCGTTCACGGAGCCGACCCACAGCACGCGCACGCCCTCGCGCCGGCAGTACAGCCAACAGGCCCCCGACACCCACGCGTTACCGTCGTCCGTCCGCGCGGCAAGCGGCCACGCATCGCGCCATGGACGCTCGGCGGCAGGGGTGAACATCACGCTCCGCCGCCGTCCGACGGTACGAGTCCGGCCCGCTCGCCCGGCGGTTGCACGACCGCGTAGTCGCCGAAGTTCCGGCGGTAGCGCCGGTGCCCGGTCTCCTGCGCGTGCCTGCACTGCCACCGTTCCACCGGCCCGGGCGCGCTGTGCGTACCGGACCGGGCCCCGCACTCGGTTTCGTCGCCGGACACGCAACGGGCCTCGTACTCCGGTTCCGCCGTCGCGTCCTGCTGGATGGAGAACGGGACGTAGCGGAACACGCGCCGAGTCACCGCGCCACCCCCTGCCTGTGCCCCGTGCCCTCGGGCGCCGGCCGGAGCGCGGCGGCAAGCGCGCGGGCCATCGCCACGTTGCAGCGCCCCAAGTCGATCAGCGCGAGCGGGGCGGACCCGGCGCAGGAGACGGCGTCAAGGGACAGCGACGGCAGCTTCACCCCCGCCGCGTCGAGCGCGTGCCGTAGTTCGTCACGCGCCCGTTCGGCGTCTCTGACCCTGTCCGTAGCCGTCTGCCGCCTGCCTGCCGTCGCCATGTCCGCCGTCTCTCCGTACACTGTTGGCCGTTCTCCCCCGCTTGCTCTGTGTGACTACCTACTCACACCATGGCCTCGGAGTGCGCACGCTCAACAGGTCTGGGGCCATTCCAACGCAAGCGGAATACCGGGGAGTTGAACAGGTGAGCGAGCAGGCTGACCAGGCACAGGAGCCCGCCGACGGTGCTGCGTACTTCGGCGAGGAGACCAAGGCACTCCGGGAAGCCCTGGGGCTGTCCCAAGAGAGATTCGCGGACCAACTGCACTACCGGCAGGCACAGGTCAGCAAGGTCGAGAACGGCGCCGTGCTGGCGTCAGAAGCCTTCGCGGAGGCGATGGACCGTGTGGCCGGCACGCCCGGCGTGTACGCCCGGCTTCGTGCCAAGCTGAGCAAGCAGGGGCACCCGGAATGGTTCGTGCCGTACATCACCCTCGAGGAGTCCGCGAGCGGGATCACGGACTACTCGTGCACGTTCCTCATGGGCCTGCTGCAGACTCCGGAGTACGCGTCGGCCGTCTTCCGCGCCGCTCACCCGCGTGAGGCCGAAGAGCGGATCAAAGCGCATGTGGACGTGCGCATCAGACGGCAGGCCGTCATAGAGCGTGACGAACCGCCCCTCTTGTGGGTCGTGATCCATGAGTCCGTCCTGCGTACCCGCGTCGGCGGCCGGTCCGTCATGATCGGACAGCTCGAGCATCTGGCCGCACAGATGACATCGCCCCATGTCACGGTTCAACTGCTGCCGTACGAAGCGGGTGCCGCGCCCAGCCACCTGCCGTTTACGCTGCTTTCGTTGCACGGCGCACCCCACGCGGTCTACACCGAGACCCCCACCCATGGTGGTCAAGTGGACGGCACGTCTAGCGTGGTGGCGACAGCCGTCGGCATGTTCGATCGGCTGCGCATGGCGGCACTGTCCGAGCAGGAGTCGCTGTCCCTGGTTCGCAAGATCATGGAGGATCACGCCAAATGAGCAGCACGCCCGGCACTCAGCCGATGCGGTGGGTCAAGAGCACCTACAGCGGCGGCGACGGGGGTCAGTGCATCGAATGGGCGCCCGAACACGCGCGCGCAACCGGTGAGTTCCTGATCCGCGACAGCAAGGACCCGTACGGCCCGCACCTGACCCTGACCCATGAGGGGTTCACCGGTCTTGTGGAGTTCGCCAAGCACCACCGGTGATCCGCTTCCCTACCGACCCGACCCCTCAGCGACCGGCCCCGCCGCATGGCGGGGCCGTCGTCACGTCGGGCTCGACCTCGTCCGGACCGGCACAGTCGATAGGTTTTCGGGGGCCGGCTTCTTTGACGCCCCCGCGAGCGAGGATTGGGACCGATGGACGAGAACGCAGCGCTGCTCGACCGCTTCGAGGAGGACCGGCCCCGGCTGCGGGCCATGGCCTACCGGATGCTCGGCTCGGCCGGCGAGGCCGACGACGCCCTGCAAGAGTCCTGGCTGCGGGTCAGCCGCGCCGACACCGGCGGCGTCGAGAACCTCGGCGGCTGGCTGACCACGGTGGTGTCGCGGGTCTGCCTGAACATGCTGCGCAAGCGCGAGTCGCGGCGCGAGGACCCGCTCGAGGCACGGCTGCCCCAGCCGGCTGCCGGCCCCGAGGGCGGGACCGATCCCGAGGAGGAGGCGCTGCTCGCCGACTCGGTCGGGGTGGCGCTGCTGGTCGTACTCGACACGCTGGCGCCGGCCGAGCGTCTCGCGTTCGTGCTGCACGACCTGTTCGCCGTACCGTTCGACGAGATCGGCCCGCTGATCGAGCGCTCCCCGACCGCGGCGAGGCAGCTCGCGAGCCGCGCGCGCCGCCGGGTCAAGGGCGGGGCCGACGCCGCCGCGCCGGACGCCGACCTGGCACGGCGGCACCGGGTCGTCGACGCGTTCCTGGCGGCGACGCGGGGCGGGGACTTCAGCGCGCTGCTCGCCCTGCTCCACCCCGACGTGGTGCTGCACGCCGACAAGGCGGTCGTCCCCAGCCCCGAACCGATCGTGGTCCACGGCGCCCGCCCGGTCGCCAAGGGCGCGATGGCCGCGATGGGGCGCGCGCGCTTCACGGGCGTCGCGCTGGTGGACGGCACGGTCGGGCTGGTGATGGCGCCTCAGGGGCGGCTGGCCGTGGTGCTGACCTTCGCCATCGCCGCCGATGGGGCGATCACCAGAATCGACGTCGTCGCGGAGCGGGGGCGGCTGGCGGGGGTGGAGGTGGCGGTGCTGGGGGCGTGACGGGCGGGGGTGGCGCCTGCGGCGGGCTTGTTCCCCACCCCGCCCCTTCCCAAACCGGGGCAAGCCCCGGGCCCCATACCGCGCTCCGCGCGGTGGCCTCAATCGCCGGCCGGGCTGGAGTTGCCCGGACACGATGTGCCCGGGCAACTTCAGCCCCGCCGGGGGGCACCTCCCACGGCCGCCAGGCCGTAGGGGGAGTTTGAGGCACGGGGTCGGGG